>JAOUGZ010000504.1 GCA_029865405.1 Betaproteobacteria bacterium | reverse complement strand
CGAAAATTTCGCCGGCAGCGCCGTTTCCAGGCAGATGAGCGGCACGCCCGCCTCGCGCTGCTCGAGGCCGACCTTGACGCCATCGGCGGTGTGCGGATCGATCGTGACGCCATACCGGGTGTGCACCATGCGGATGGTGGCGATGCGGTCCGCGTGCGTGCTGCCGCCCGAAACGAATCCGCTGCGCGGCACCAGGGACAGATCGAACTCGCCGTCGGTCTCGAGCTTGCGCCAGAGCGCGGCCAGCGCCTTGCCCTCGCGCTCCACCAGGTCGAACGCGTAGCGCTCGAAGTTCGAGGCCCGGGAGATGTCCATCGACGGACTGGAGGTAGCGACCGCCGCCTTGCGCACGCGGTACTTCCCGGTGCGGAAGAATTCGTCCAGCACGTCGTTCTCGTTGGTCGCGAGGATGAGCCGCCGCACCGGCAGCCCCATGCAGCGCGCAACGTAGCCGGCGTAGATGTTGCCGAAGTTGCCCGAGGGAACCGCGAAATCGACCTGCTCCGCGTCGTTGCGCGTCGCGCTGAAATAGCCCTTGAAGTAGTACACCACCTGCGCCGCCACGCGCGCCCAGTTGATCGAGTTCACCGCGCCGATGCGGCAGCGCGCCTTGAACGCGGCGTCGGCGTTCACCTGCTTGACCAGGTCCTGGCAATCGTCGAACGTGCCCTGCACGGCGAGGTTGTGGATATTGGCGTCCTGCAGCGAGTACATCTGCGCCGCCTGAAACGCGCTCATCCGCCCATGCGGCGAGAGCATGAACACGTGGATGCCGCGCTTGCCGCGCATGGCGTGCTCCGCCGCGGAGCCGGTATCGCCCGAGGTGGCGCCCAGGATGTTGAGCGTCGTGCCGCGTTCGCCGAGCACCTGCTCGAACAGGTTGCCGAGCAGCTGCAGCGCGATGTCCTTGAAGGCGAGCGTCGGGCCGTTCGACAGGCCCAGCAGGTGCAGGCCCGGCTCGAGCGTCTTCAGCGGCGTGATGTCGTCGCTGCCGAAAATCGCGCGGATGTAGGTGCGTCGCACCAGTGACTCGAGGTCCGGCACGTCGTCCATGAACTGCCGCAGGATCGCCGTCGCCAGGCCGGGATAGCCGAGCCCGCGCCAAGCGGCGAGATCGGCCTGCGGATACGACTCGGGCACGTAGAGCCCGCCGTCGCTCGCCAGGCCTTCCAGCAGGATGTCCGAGAAGCGCTGCGGCGCTGCGCCGCCGCGGGTGCTGACGTAGCGCACTACAGCAGGGCTTCGAGGCGGATGCGCGTCACCTTGCCGACCACCGTCGGCAGTTTCTCGATGCGGGCGAGCGCCGCGTTCACGTTCTTCTCGATGGCGAGGTGCGTGAGCAGGACGATGTCGGCGCGCTTTTCGCCGGCCGGCGGCTCCTTCTGCACCAGGGCCTCGATGGAGATGCGCGAGTCGGCGAGGATGCGCGTGACGCGCGCCAGCACGCCGGGCTTGTCCTGCACGCGCAGGCGCAGGTAGTACGAGGTCTCGACCTCCCCCATCGGCAGGATCGGCGTGGCCGAGAGCTGGTCGGGCTGGAACGCGAGGTGCGGCACGCGGTGGCCCGGGTCGGCGGTGATCAGGCGCGTCACGTCCACGAGGTCGGCGACCACCGCGCTCGCCGTGGGCTGGCTGCCGGCGCCCGCGCCGTAGAACATCGTCGGCCCGACGGCGTCGCCTTTCACCAGGATGGCGTTCATCACGCCCTCGACGTTGGCGATGAGCCGGCGCGCCGGCACCAGCGTGGGGTGCACCCTGAGCTCGATGCCGCGCGGCGCGCGCCGCGTGATGCCGAGCAGCTTGATGCGGTAGCCGAGCTCCTCGGCGTAGCCGATGTCCTGCTGCGTGAGCCGCGAGATGCCCTCGGTGTAGGCCCTGGCGAGCTGCATCGGCACGCCGAAGGCGAGCGCCGAGAGGATGGTGAGCTTGTGCGCCGCGTCCACGCCCTCGATGTCGAAGGTCGGGTCGGCTTCGGCGTAGCCGCGCGCCTGCGCGTCGGCCAGCGCCGTGGCGAACGCGAGGCCCTTGTCGCGCATTTCCGAGAGGATGAAGTTGGAGGTGCCGTTGATGATGCCGGCGATCCACTCGATGCGGTTCGCGGCGAGGCCCTCGCGCAGCGCCTTGATGATCGGGATGCCGCCGCCCACCGAGGCTTCGAAGGCCACCATCACGCCCATTTTCTGCGCGGCGGCGAAGATGCGGTTGCCGTGCTTGGCGAGGAGCGCCTTGTTGGCAGTGACCACGTGCTTGCCGTGCGCGATCGCCTCGAGCACGAGGTCCTTGGCGATGCCGGTGCCGCCGATCAGCTCGATGATGATCTGGATGTCCGGATCGCGCACCACGTCCCAGGCGTTGCCGGTGACCTCGGCCTTGCCGCCGACGAGCTGGCGCGCCTTCTTCTGGTCCTTGTCGGCGACGCGCGCGATGCGGATGGCGCGGCCCGCGCGCCGGCGGATCTCGCCGGCGTTGCGATTGAGCACGTCCCAGGTGCCGCTGCCGACCGTGCCGATGCCCAAGAGCCCTGCGTGGATGGGTTTCATCGCGCGGGCTTCATGCAGCGCCGCGCAGCAGGCCGTCCTTGCGGAACATCTCCTTCACGCCGCGCAAGGCCTGGCGCAGGCGGTTCTCGTTCTCGATGAGGGCGATCCTCACGTGGTCGTCGCCGTGATCGCCGAAGCCGATGCCCGGCGCCACCGCGATCTTCGCCTGCTCGAGCAGATGCTTGGTGAAGCCGATCGAGCCCATCGCCGCGTAGTAGTCGGGGATCTTCGCCCAGACGTACATCGAGGCCCTGGGGATCTCGACCCTCCAGCCGATGTCGTGCAGCCCCTTCACCATGACATCGCGGCGCCGCTGGTAGGTCTGGCGGATATCCTCGACGCAGTCCTGCGGGCCGTCCAGCGCGACGATCGAAGCGACCTGGATGGGCGTAAACGAGCCGTAGTCGTGATAGCTCTTGATGCGCGCCAGCGCGTGCACCAGGTCCTTGTTGCCGACCATGAAGCCGATGCGCCAGCCCGCCATGTTGTAGCTCTTCGACATGGTGAAGAACTCCACC
>JAOUGZ010000503.1 GCA_029865405.1 Betaproteobacteria bacterium | reverse complement strand
CGTTGCCGAGACGGTCGGCGATGGCTTTCTGCGACTCGATGAGCCGCTGCCGGGAGAATACGTCGCCCGGTCCGATGCGCAGCAGCTTCTCCAGCTCCTCTCTCGGCACCAGCGTTTGCCCGCCGATGCGCACATCCGACACCGTGTACTTCTCGCCCTCAGCGATATTGACCGTGATGTAGATGTCCTTGCGATCGGGCGTGATCGACACCTGGGTGGACTCGACGTTGAAATCGAGATAGCCCTGGTCGAGGTAATGCGAGCGCAGCGTCTCCAGATCGGCGGACAGCCGCTGGCGCGAGTACTGGTCGTGCTTGGTGTACCAGGTGAGCCATCCCGGCGTACGCAGCACAAACAGATCGAGCAGGTCCTTTTCCGCGAAGGCGCGCGCGCCGACGATCTTGATGGCGCGGATCTTGGCCACCTCGCCTTCGCTCACGGCGAAGTTGATCGCCACGCGGTTGCGCTCGAGCGGCGTGACCGTGGTCTGCACTTCGGCGGCGTACTTGCCGCGCGACAGGTACTGGCGCTTGAGCTCCTGCTCCGCGTTGTCCAGCACGGCGCGGTCGAAAATGCGCCCGACGCCCAGGCCAAGGTCGCGCAGCGCGTTGCGCAGGTTCTCCAGCGGGAACTCGCTCACGCCGGAGAAATCGACCTGCGCAATCGCCGGTCGCTCCTCCACCAGGACCACCAGCACGCCACCCTCGGCTTCGAGCCGCACGTCCTTGAAGAAGCCGGTGGCGAACAGGGCGCGCAAGGCCTGCTGCGCCTTCTCTGCCGTCAGCGTCTCCCCCACCTTCACCGGCAGGTAGCTGAACACGGTCCCCGGATCGGTGCGCTGCACGCCTTCGACGCGGATGTCCTTGACCGTGAAGGGCTGGAACGCCTGGGCGGTCGCCGTGCCTGCCGCCGCCAGCAGCGCCCAGGCGAGCGCCGCGAGAATGCGCTTGCACATCGGCAGGTTCCGCTTCAGCCGGCGAACAGGCGCGTCAGGTCGTTGTAGAAAGCGAACGCCATCAGCACCAGGAGCAGAGCGATGCCGACGCGCTGGCCGAACTCGATGGCGCGCTCGGACGCCGGGCTGCCCTTGAGGATCTCGACGACGTAGAACATCAGGTGCCCGCCGTCGAGCGGGGGAATGGGCAGGAGATTGAGCACGCCGAGGCTGATGCTGATCAGGGCGAGAAACGTGAGATACGGGATCCAGCCGAGTTGCGCCGACTGGCCGGCGAAATCCGCGATCGTCACCGGCCCGGACAGGTTCTTCCAGGAGACCTCGCCGAGCAGCATCCGGCCGAGCATGCGCAGGCTGAACACGGAGATGTCCCAGGTCTTGGCGACGGCATGCCCGATGCTGGCGATCGGCCCGTGGCGCACGTGGACGAAAATGCGCTCGGCGTGCGCTGCGGGTATCTCCGGCGCGGCGCCGATGCGCCCGATGCGCTCGCCGTTGGCCGTTACGTCCTCCGGCGTCACTTGCAGCGTCATGCTGAGCTCGCCCCGCTCGATGCGCAGCTGCGCCCGCACGGCGGGGCGCCGGCGCACCTCCCGTACCAACGCTTCCCACGTCGCCACCGGCTGCCCGTCGACGTGGGTGACGCGGTCGCCCGGCTCCAGCCCCGCGCGCGCCGCGGCGCTGCCCGCCACCACCTGTCCCAGCACCGGATCCAGCGACGGGCGGAACAGGCGCAGGCCGATGCGCTCGAGCACGTTGCTTTCCACCTCGTCGGCCGGGTAGTCGCGCAGGTCCAGCGTGACATGGGAGATCTGGTCGCGCGGGCTGATGATTTCGATACGCAGCGCTTCGCGCTGCAGCGCGGCCTGGAGCACACGCCAGCGCAGCTCCTGCCAGGTGGCGATCGGCTGGCCGTCGACCGCGCGCACTCGGTCGCCGCTGCGCAGGCCGGCTGCCTTGGCGACGCTGGCGGCAGGCGGCTCGGCGAGCACCGGACGCGCCTCCGGCAGGCCGACCATGTAAAGGCCAGCGTACACGGCGATGGCGAACAGGAAGTTGAAGGCCGGACCGGCGATGACGATCAGCAGTCGCTTGATGACGCCCTGCCGGTTAAATGCGCGCCCGACTTCATGCGACGGCACCGGCGCCTCGCGCTCGTCCAGCATCTTCACATAGCCACCGAAGGGAATCGCGGCGACCACCCATTCGGTCTGGTCCCGCCCCAGCCGCCAGGTCGCCAGCGGGCGACCGAAGCCGACGGCAAAGCGCAGCACCTTGACGCCGCACAGGCGCGCCACCAGGTAGTGGCCGTACTCGTGCACCACGATCAACACGCCGAGCGCGACGATGAACGACGCGATGGTATGCAGGAAGCTCACGCTGCCCGCCCCATCAGGCGCAAAACGCACTCGGTGGCGGCGCGCCGTGCACGTGCATCGGCATCCATGACGTGCTCCAGGGACGCGGCGGCGCTGGCAGCGACGCGCCCCAGGGTCTCCTCGATCGCGGGCGCGATGCCGGTGAAGCGCAGGCGGCCGCCGAGGAACGCTTCCACCGCGATCTCGTTGGCGGCGTTGAGGATTGCAGGCCCGGTGCCGCCGGCGCGCAGCGCGCCATAGGCCAGGCCGAGGCACGGAAACCGCGCCGCATCCGGCTGCTCGAAGGTCAGCTTGCCGATGGCGTCCAGATCGAGGGAGCGGGCGCCCGACTCGATGCGCCCGGGATGGCCGAGCGCATGGGCGATCGGCACGCGCATGTCGGGATTGGACAGCTGGGCGATCACCGACCCGTCCAGGTACTCGACGAGCGAATGCACGATGCTTTGCGGATGGATCAGCACGCCGATGCGATCCGCCGGCAGGCCGAACAGCCAGTGCGCCTCGATGACCTCGAGACCCTTGTTCATCATGGTCGCCGAATCGACGGAAATCTTACGGCCCATGACCCAGTTCGGGTGGGCGCAGGCCTCGTCCGGCGTCACGCCGGCCAAGCGCTCCACCGGCGTTGCGCGGAACGGTCCGCCGGAGGCGGTGAGCTGGATGCGGCGCACGCCTTGCAGGGACAGGCCGGCGCCGTCCTGCGGCAGGCACTGGAATACTGCGTT
>JAOUGZ010000051.1 GCA_029865405.1 Betaproteobacteria bacterium | reverse complement strand
TGTACCTGCTGGTGGACACCTCGGGCACCTACGCCGAGGAAATCGGCAAGGCGCAGCTCATCGTCAACTACCTGCTCGGCAGCCTGCAGCCCGGGGACTCGCTCGCCGTGGCGCGGGTGCGCAGCCGCAGCTTCAGCGAAAAGGACATCATTGCCAAGGCCACGTTCGACAACCGGCCCTCGCAAGCCAACGCGCAAAAACGCGTTATGAAGACTCAGGTCGAGGCTTTCACCAGTTCGGCGCGGGGCAGCGTCAACACCGACATCACCGGCGGTTTGATCCAGGGGGCCGAGTTCCTGAATGAAACCGGGGCGGGCAAGAAGACCATCCTCATCTTCTCCGACATGCAGGAGGAGCTGGACAGGGCCACGGTGCGCAATTTCCCCATCGACCTGAAGGACATCCGCGTGGTGGCGGTGAACGTGGTCAAGCTGAAGACCGACAACATCGACCCGCGGCGCTACCTGGGGCGTCTGGAGGACTGGCACAAGCGCGTGAAAGCCGCCGGCGCGCGCGAGTGGCGCGTGATCAACGACATCGAGCACCTGGACGCGCTGCTGAAGAGCTAGCGCCAGGCCTGCGGGCGAAGCTTCGCGGGCAGGTAGAGCGGATGCGCGGGCTCGCCGCTGCCGTTGAGGCGCAGCACGTGAAGTGCGATGCCGGCGCCCCGCAGCAGGCGCAGCACGGCATTCGAGCGCGCCAGGTGCCGGCCGTGGTTTCCCCAGGCGCAGACGACGAGCTGGGCCTGGTGCGCGGCGCGCAGGATCGCCGCATCGTTTTCCCTGCCCACCGGGTCCCGGGCGGACTTCATTTCGCCGGGATACGTGGCGCGCCAGGCGAAGACGTTCGTCACCAGCAGCGCCCCATAGCCCCAGCGTTCCGCATAGTCGCGCGCTCGCGCGCAGGTGGGGTCCAGCACCCGCTCGTCCGCCGTGCTCGGGTTGAGCATGAGGAAATTGACGGCCGGCTGCGACGCGTCCCAGCAGCGCCAGAGCAGCGTGCGCCAGCGGCGGCAGGCGGAGAATTCGGCGCCGGATGCGCTCGTCGACCGACGTCGCGTCACGAATTCAGGTGGCGCGCACGCGCAGCGTGCGCGCGCGCCAGACCGAGGCGCCCGCCGCGATGCCGCAGCCGGCGGCAAGGGTGAAGGCGAGCATGTAGCTTCCTGTGCGGTCGAAGAGATACCCTGCCATCCACGGGCCCAGGGCGCTGCCGACCGCGGCGCCCATCAGCCCGACGCCGACGATGCTGCCGAAGTGCGGACCGCCGAAGCGGTCGCTCACCATTGCCGGCGTGAGCGAGGCGGTGACCGAGTAGCCGACCCCGAGCAGCACGGCGTAGAAGTAGATTGCCCATGGCGTGGGCGCACCGGCAAGCGCCATCAGCGCCACGACCGCGCCCAGCATGACGACGATGCCGACAACGTAGACGTACTCGCGCTGCACGCGATCCGAGAGCCAGCCGCCGCCGGTCTTGCCGACGATGCTCGATGCGCCGATCACGCCGACCACCGAAGCGGCGATGATCCCCGCCACGCCCTGGTCGACGAGATAGGCCACCTGGTGCACGTGCAGGGTCTGCGAGCAGATGTTGCCGAAGAAGAACGCCGCCATCATCAGCCAGAAGGGCGCGCCGCGCATCGCTTCGCCGAGCGTGGCGTTCGAGAAGGTCCTCGACGGCGCAGACGCGGGAGGTGGCGTGGGCCTGGGCGCCGGCGGCAGTCGCAGCAGGAAGAGCGACGAGGGCACGATCCACAGTACGCAGATCACGCCGAGCACGCGGAACGCCACACGCCAGCCATAGGCATCGATGAGCAGTTGCGTGAGCGGCACCACCAGCAGCATGCCCACGCCCACGCCCGAGCTGATGATGCCGAGCGCAAGGCCGAGCTTGTGCTGGAAGTCGCGCTGCACCTGCACCAGCGCCGGCACCCAGCCTGCCGCCGCCACGGCAATGGCGGTGAATACGCCGAACGCGAGATACAGGTGCCAAGGCTCGGCGATGAAGCTGTCGGCCCAGAGCGCGAGGCCGAGGGCGACCCCGCCGGCGGCGATCAGGCGCAGCGGGCGCAGGCGGTCGCACAGCATCCCGACCACGGGGTTGACCGCGCCGTGCACGAGCGTGAAGACGGAAAATGCGCCGGCGAGCACGGAACGGCTCCAGCCGAATTCGTGCAACAGCGCGACCAGGACGACGCTGTAGGCGTACCAGACGCCGTAGGCAAGTGCGAGCGTGAGGGCGATGATCCCCAGTCTCAAGCGACTCCCTCGACGAGGCGCATGTCGCGCACCGCGGCGTTCTTGCCCAGGGCGTCGAGCGCCTTCTGGTACGCCGGTCCTTCATACGCCGCCATGGCCTTTGCCACGCTGTCGAACTCGACCACCACGGTGCGCTCTTTCAAGCCCGCTTCGTAGGTCTTGGCGGGCATGCCGCGCACGAGGAACCGGCCGCCCTGCGCCTGCACCGCGGGGCCGGCGAGTTTCGCATACGCCTCGAGCGCCTTGGGGTCCTTGAGCGAGCGGTAGGTGACTACCATGTAGGCCTTGGCCATCGGAATCTCCTCGGGATTGGGATTGAGGCGGCATTTTCACATGGCCGGCTCGCATCGGCGCTATAGTCGGCGCATCCCCATTCGCAAGGAGAAACAAGTGAGCACCGTGCCCAACCACGCCCTGCGCCAGCTGCGCGCCGGCAAGCTCGCCATCGGCCTCGGATTGCGCCAGGCGCGCACCGTCGACGTCGGGCAGATCCTGAAGACCGCGGGCTTCGACTGGATGTTCATCGACTGCGAGCACAATTCGATGGGCACCGACACGGCCGCCCAGATCGCCTCCGCGGCCCTCGCCATCGACATCACGCCCGTGGTGCGCGTCGCCGGCAAGGAACACTGGCTCGCCTCGCGCATGCTCGACAACGGCGCACAGGGCGTGGTCGTGCCGCACGTCGATACCGAGCTCGAGGCGAAACGCATCGCCGACCACTGCCGCTTCCCACCCGTCGGCCATCGCTCGATGGGCGGCGGGCTGCAGCAGCTCGGCTTCGCCGCCATGCCCGTGGGCGAGGCGGCGCGCATCGTCAACGAGGAGACGCTCGTCGTCGTAATGCTGGAATCGCCGAAGGGGATCGAGAATTGCGAGGCCATCGCCGCGGTGAAGGGCATCGACGCGCTGCTGATCGGCACCAACGACCTGTGCTTCGAGATGGGCATCCCGGGCAAGTTCGATGACCCGCGCGTCGCCGAGGCCTACAAGAAAGTGATCGCGGCCTGCAAGAAGCACGGCAAATTCGCCGGCATGGGCGGGATGTACACGAAGGAGCTGCTCGAGCGCCACATCGCCATGGGCGTGCAGCTGATCCTGTCGGGCTCGGATTTCTCGCTCCTGCAGCAGGCGGCGAAAGCGCGCGCAGAGCTGGTGCGTGGCTTCGAGGCGAAGTAGGCCGCCGCCTAACTCATTGCGCGGTCCAGCCGCCGTCGACGACGAGGCTGGTGCCCGTCATGAGCGAAGCCGCGGGCGACGCCGCGTACACCACGGCCGCGGCCACCTCCTCGGCCTGTCCGACCCGCGCCATGGGAATGCGTCCCTCGACCCACGCGGCAAACTCGGGCCGCGCGGCCATCTTCCGGTAAAGCGGCGTCTCGACGAACGTGGGCGCGATGGAGAGCACGCGGATGCCGAGCGCCGCGAATTCCAGCGCCATGGCCTTGGTCAGACCTTCGAGGGCGTGCTTGGTGACGCAATAGACGCTGCGGTTGGGCGCGCCCACGTGGCCCATCTGCGATGACATGTGCAGGATCGCGCCGCCGCGCGACTTCCGGTCGGCCGCCTGCAGCATCTTCTGCGCGGCCGCCTGCGCGACGAGGAAGGCGGCGCGCACGTTGAGCGTGAGCAGCTGGTCCAGGTGTTCCTCGCTCACCTCGACGAACGGCTCCGGGATGTTGAAGCCGGCGTTGTTGACGAGGACATCGAGCACCGGGATCGCGGCGACGGCCCTGCGCATCGCCGGCGTGTCGGTGACATCGCAGACCGCCGTATGCGCCTTGCCGCCCGCGGCGCGGATCTCAGCGGCGGCCTGGTCGATCTCGTCGCGCGTGCGCGCCATGAGCCAGACCTCGGCGCCAGCCTGCGCCAGTCCAAGCGCGCAGGCGCGGCCGATGCCGCGGCCCGCGCCGGTCACCAGCGCCACGCGATCGTCGAGACGGAAGCGCTGCGTGATGTCGCTCACTTGGCGCCCAGGCCCACGTTCTGGCCGCCATAGCGCCGCAGGCGCAGGTCGGCCTGCTCCTTGTGGCCCCAGAAGCGCTCGATGGCGCATAGCCGAGAGCAGTATTCGCCCACCGTGACGCTCGCTTCGCGCGTTACCTCCTGGTAAGTGCAGGTCTTCAGGAACTTGCCGACCCAGAGGCCCCCGGTGTAGCGCGCCGCACCGAGCGTGGGCAGCGTATGGTTGGTGCCGATCACCTTGTCGCCGTAGGAGACGTTGGTCTCCGGCCCGAGAAACAGCGCGCCGTAGTTGCGCATGCGCTCGAGGAAGTAACGCGGGTTCTGCGTCAGGATCTCGACGTGCTCCGCCGCGACCCGGTCGGCTTCCTGCACCGCCTCGTCGAGCGATCCCACGAGGATGATCTCGCCGTAGTCGCGCCAGGCGACACCGGCGACGTCCGCGGTAGGCAGGACCTTGAGCTGGCGCTCGATCTCCGCGGGCAGCGAATCGGCGATCTTCTTCGAGGTCGTGATGCAGATGGCGGGGCTCGTCGGACCGTGCTCGGCCTGGCCGAGCAGGTCGGTAGCGATCATCTCCGCGTCGGCCGAGTCGTCGGCCACCACCAGGATCTCGGTCGGGCCGGCGAACAGATCGATGCCCACCTTGCCGAAGAGCTGGCGCTTGGCTTCCGCCACGTAGGCATTGCCCGGGCCGCAAAGCATATCCACTGGCTTGATGGTCTCAGTGCCGAGCGCCATTGCGGCAATGGCCTGCACGCCGCCAATGACGTGGATCTCGTCGGCGCCGCCGAGCACCATCGCGGCGATGGTCTCGGCGTGCGGCTCGCCCTGGTTGGGTGGTGTGCAGGCGATGATGCGTTTCACCCCCGCGGTACGCGCGGTGACGATGCTCATGTGCGCGGAGGCCACCATCGGGTAGCGCCCGCCCGGCACGTAGCAGCCGACCGATTCGACCGGGATGTTCTTGTGCCCGAGCTTCACCCCGGGCAGGGTCTCGACCTCGATGTCGCGGATCGCGGCGCGCTGGTGCTCGGCGAAATTGCGGATCTGCGCCTGCGCGAACTTGATGTCGCTGAGCGTTCCCGGGGCGACTTTCGCCAGGATCGCGTCGATGTCCGCCTTGGAGAGCTTCTTCGGCGTCCACTTGTCGAACTGCTCGGAGTACTCGCGCACCGCCGCGTCGCCGCGCTTCTTGACTGCGGCGAGGATGCCTTCGACGGTCTGGCGCACCTTCTGGTCGATCTCGTCGGTGATGTCCTGGGCGATGCGGCGCTTGAGATGGGTGGCCATGGGGTCCTCGAATTCCGGGGTCGGTGTCGGATTCTAGCCGCGGCCCCTGCTACAGTGGCAGCAGCGCAAGTCGAACTTCGTCCGATCAACGACAGGAAGGCCGTCCTAGGAGGAAGCCATGAGCAAAGCGGTGGAATTCTTCTTCGATTTCGGCAGCCCGGCGACCTACCTCGCCTACACGCAGCTGCCGAAGATCGCTGCGGCACGCAATGCCGAGATCGTATGGCGGCCATTCCTTCTCGGCGGCGTGTTCAAGGCGATCAACAGCGCCAGCCCGGTGACGATCCCGGCGAAGGGCCGCTGGATGTTCGACGACATGCGCCAGTGGGCGAAGCGCTACGGCGTGCCCTTCGAGATGAATCCGGGCTTTCCGGTGAACACTCTGCTGCTGATGCGCGGCGCGGCCGGCCTGCAGCTGAAGCGCCCGCAGGACTTCCCGAAGTACGTCGCGGCGATGTTCGAGGCCATGTGGGTGAAGCCGCGCAACCTGAACGAGCCCGCCGAAGTCGGCGCAGTGCTGAAGCAGGCCGGCTTCGACCCGCAGGAGATGCTCGCGCTGAGCGGCGCGCAGGAGGTCAAGGACCGGCTCAAGGCGAACACCGACGAGGCCGTGTCGCGTGGCGTATTTGGCGCGCCCACCTTCTTCGTCGGCCAGAACATGTTCTGGGGCCAGGACCGGCTCACGTTCGTCGACGAAGCGCTCGCCGCCTGAGTGAAAGGGGGCAGACCATGAAATACGAAATGCTCGAATTCGACATCCAGGACCACGTCGCCTGGATCACGCTCAACCGCCCGAAGGCCTACAACGCCATCAACCTGAAGGCCGTGCAGGAGCTGTGCGATGTCGCCAACCGCTGCGGCTCGGACAAGTCGGTGCGCGCCGCGGTGCTCACCGGCGCGGGCGACAAGGCGTTCTGCGCCGGGGGCGACGTCGCCGATTTTGCCGCCAACAGCGCTCGCATCGAGCTGCTGGTGAAGGAGATGACCGGCGCGCTGCACACGGCGATCTCGCGCTTCGCGTGGATGCGCGCGCCGCTGATCGGCGCCTACAACGGCGTGGTCGCCGGCGGCGGCCTCGGGCTCGCGCTCGCGTGCGATCTCGGCATCGCCGCCGAGCACGCCAGGTTCACCAGCGCCTACACGCACATCGGCTTCACGCCGGACGGCAGCTCGACCTACTTCCTGTCGCGCCTGCTTGGGCGGCGCCGCGCCATGGAGATGTTCCTCACCAACCGCACGCTCTCTGCCCAGGAGGCGCTCGACTGGGGCATCGTCAACCGCGTCGTGCCGGGGGCCGAGCTGATGGCGGCAGCGAAGACGCTCGCGCTCGAGCTCGCGCGAGGCCCGACGCGCGCGCACGGCGGCATCAAGAAGCTGCTCAACATCGCGCCGACCGACAGCCTCGAATCGCACATGGAGCGCGAGACGCGCGCGATCGCCGATGCCGCATCGAGCCGCGACGGGCTCGAGGGCCCGCGCGCGTTCGTCGAGAAGCGAAAACCAAGATTTGCCGGAGAGTGACGCGGATTCGGGTTCGCGCCGCTGATCGGCGCCTACAACGATCATGCCGGCGGCCGCATCGTCGGACAGGCAAGGTCGCCCTTTTCGCGCTCGGGCGCCAAGAACACCACGGGTCTGTTCTCGGTAACCCGGCCAGGCCGGGACATAAAGGGGACAATCCCGTAAGGATGGGCTCCGATCCCCATCACCAGATCGCGGAACCGGCGGCTTTGGGAGCTGACCGCGAAGTCTCCCTCGAAAGACACCTTGTCGTAAGTGTCGCAGAAGGGCAGCACGACGGGGACGGGAACGATCACGAATACCCAGAGGCCGCACCAGCGGTTGCGCTCCTCATAGATCCAGGTCTCTCCCTTGGCCGTAGCCACTTTCGCCATCGGCGCGCCCCATGTATTTAGGAAGTGATTCTTCGTCAACGGCGCCGATGCCTGCGCGTCGGATTGGCAGGCCCAGCGGGCCTGCTTATCGGCGGTACCGAAGCCCCCTCCCTTTGCCATGAGCGGCACTGGATTCGGGATCTCATGGGTCGTGGGTATGTCGACCGCAAATCCGACGCAGCCCGCGCAAGCGCTGGCCAGCGCCGCAAGCAGAAGCGATCTGATGATCATGCTGGCAACGCCGACATCGGCCTGATGCGGGGGGGACTTCGCATGGCAAATTCCTTCGTGGCATGGCTGACGGCGGCATACTAACTGTCGCCACACAGTCCCACCATCACCTTATTAGGCGATGTCAATAAATCGCCACCCCGGAATTGCATTCGCCGAACGAAGACACTACGGATCGCGAATATCATTGCATGGGCCATCGACCCCACACCGAAATGACGTCGGCCGTAAGCGCCTCAGGAGACCCCATGAGCCTCAAAGGAAAGACCCTGTTCATCACCGGCGGCAGCCGCGGCATCGGCCTCGCTATCGCGGTGCGCGCGGCGCGCGACGGCGCCAACGTCGTCATCGCCGCCAAGACCAGCGACCCGCACCCGAAGCTGCCGGGGACCATCCACACCGCGGTGGCGGAGATCGAGAAGGCGGGCGGCAGGGGACTGGGCGTGCAGTGCGACATCCGCGAGGAGGCGCAGGTCGTGGCGGCCGTCGAAAAGGCGGTGGCGACGTTCGGCGGCATCGACATCCTGGTGAACAACGCCAGCGCCATCCAGCTCACCGGCACGCTCGCCTGCGACATGAAGCGCTACGATCTGATGAACGGCGTCAATGCGCGCGGCACCTACCTCACGGGGCGCACCTGCATCCCGCACCTGAAGAAGTCCGGCAATCCGCACATCCTCACCCTGAGCCCGCCTCTGGATCTGTCGCCCAAATGGTTTGCGCCGCACGTCGCCTACACCATGGCCAAGTACGGCATGAGCCTGTGCACGCTCGCCTGGGCCGAGGAGTTCCGGAAAGACGGCATTGCCGCCAACGCGCTCTGGCCGCGCACTACCATCGCCACCGCCGCGGTGCACATGCTCGGCGGCGAGGCGATGATGAAGCAGTCGCGCAAGCCGGAGATCATGGCCGACGCCGCGCACGCAATCCTTACCCGGCCGAGCCGCGAGTTCACCGGCAATTTCTGCATCGACGATCTGGTGCTGCACGCGGCGGGCGTGCGCGACTTCTCGGTGTACGCGGCGGTGCCGGGGGCGACGAAGTTCCTGCCGGACTTCTTCGTGCCGGCGAACACGCCGGCGCTCCCCGCCTAGCGCCGCGACCGCAGGCAACGCGCATGGAGCCAGACCAGGAATTGCCGCGGGCGCTGGCGGCGGCGGCCGTGCACTTCGATGCCGACGGCCAGGCATGCGACTACTCTGCGCTCGCCGCCTCCCGCGAGCGCGGCCACCTCGCCGTCTGCCTTTCCGATCTCGAGACCTTCGATCCCAAGCAGGTGCGCATCGCCGCGCAGATGGCGTTCTGGATCAACGTGTTCAACGCCGGCGTGCTGCGCGACTCGCCGGAGCTGGAATTCGCCGCCGACGCGCAAGAGGTGGACGCGTTCTTCGAGCGGCCGCGCCTCAGCATCTTCGGGCAGCGCTACTCGCTGGACGAGATCTACCACGGTCTGCTGCGCGGCAACGTGCCCGCGCACGGCAGGCTGCAGGCGCCCATGAAGCGCGATGATCCGCGCCTCGCCTACACGCCCATTGCCTTCGACGAGCGCCTGCACTTTGCCCTGTTCCGGGGCTCGCGCTCGTCGCCGGCATTTCGCGTCTTCGAGGCGGGCCAGCTCGACCGCCAGCTCGAGGAAGCCGCCGTCCGTTACATCCGGCGATTCGCGAAGGTCGAGAATGACGGCAGCATCGTGACGGCGCCCAAGCTGCTGCAGTGGTACGCGAAGGATTTCGGCGGCGAGAGCGGCGTGCTCGAGTTCGTCCTCGGTCGGCTGGACGACGCCGCGCTCGAGCGCGCCGAGCGCAACCTCGAGCGCATCAGGCTGCGCTACGGCGCGTTTGACTGGACGCTGAGTCGCCGCTGAGCAAATGGGAATGACGGGGCCGCTGCTGACTCAGGGCATACACGACCGGCTGCAAGCCGCCGTGCGCGCCGGCGCGTCCTCGCTCGAATGCTCGCTGGATCTCGAGCGCTCGCAGACCACCATCGAGCTGGACGCCACCGGATGGAGCTGGCAGGGCCGGCACTTCCCCTTGCTGGAGGACTGCAAGGACCGGACCGTCTACTATTGGGGCGGCGACGCCTTTCAGCCCGCCGCG
The DNA here is from genome assembly GCA_029865405.1 of Betaproteobacteria bacterium. Next base: position 1,277 of record JAOUGZ010000051.1, on the reverse strand, counting down.
CGTTTCACGACGTCCCTGATCAAGCTGGTGCCCACCGCGTGGGGGCCACCAACGTTCGAGATAGACGGCATCAAGATGCTGCCCACGATGCGGGTCTCGCCCTACGCGGACGCCGAACGCAAGGTCGGCCTGATCGAGCCTCGCGGCAAGATGATCCTGGATACCTGCGGCGGCCTGGGTTACTTCGCCGCGTGGTGCGTGTGCGGCGGCGCAAGCCGTGTGCAGTCCTACGAGAAGAACTCGGACGTGCTCTGGCTGCGCAGCCTCAATCCCTGGTCGCCCCCCACCGGCCCCGGCCTGGAGCTGACGCAGGCAGACATCGCCAAGGAGATCGATGCGCTTGCCGACGCTTCATTTGACGCGGTCCTGCACGATCCGCCGCGTTTCGGCATCGCCGGCGAGCTCTATGCGCAGGCCTTCTATGACCAGCTGGCGAGGGTTCTCAGGCGCAAGGGCCGGCTGTTCCACTACACCGGCACGCCGAACAAGCTGACCAGCGGGCGCGACGTGCCGAACGAGGTGGCGAAGCGCCTGCGCCGCGCCGGGTTCGCCACGGAACTGAACGGCGACGGCGTGCTGGCGATGAAGAAGTGAGCGCCTAGACCTTGAAGCGCGCCTCGCGCCAGGCGAGCGCGGCCTTCAGGCCTTTCTCCCGCGCGATGTCCATGAACTTGCGCTTGTCGGGCGAGCCGTGCGATTCGATGGCGTGGTCGATGTCGAGCGCGGTATCGAGCGCCGCGCGCATGCCCTGGATCTCGAAGCTGCGGTTGAGCGCCTTCTTCGTGTCGCGCACCAGGTCGGGGTCGATCACCGCCATCTGACGCGCGATGCGCAGCGCCGTGCTCAGGTGCTCGCCCTCGGGCACCACGCGGCTGACGATGCCGAGCGCGAGCGCGCGCTCGGCGTTCACCGCATCGTCGCCCGTGAATATGATGTCTTTGGCGGCCTTCGGCCCGACCATCCAGGGCAGGAGCAGCGTGACGATGCCGGCACCGAACTTGAGCTCGGGCTCGCCGAACACCGCGTCGCGCGAGCACACCGACAGGTCACAGGCGAGCGCCATCTCGAAGGCGCCTGCCATGCATGCGCCGTGGATCGCGGCGATGGTCGGCTTGGGCGAGTCCCAGAAGCGCATCGTGGTGGAGAAATCGAGATCCAGCACTTCGCGCCACACGGTTGCGCCCTCAGGGCGGCGCTCCATTTGCTCTTTGAGGTCGAAGCCCGAGGAAAAGCCGCGCCCCGCGCCCGTGAGCACGATCACGCGCACTGCGCCGTCG
>JAOUGZ010000502.1 GCA_029865405.1 Betaproteobacteria bacterium | reverse complement strand
GCTGCTCCACTGGTACTCCACGCCGAGCTTGATCACGTTCACGTCTTCCCAGCCGAAGCCGATGCTGCCGCTGCCCGCGCCGAGCAGGCCCGCGCCGGCGCCCGGGATCTTGCTCGAATTGCCCACCGAGGCGACCTTGCTGTAGTTGATGCGCTTGTAGTCGGCGGCGAAGGTCAGCTGCGGATTGGCCTTGAGCGCGAGGCCGAGGCTGTAGTTCTCCGGGATGTCGAAATCGCCCTGCTCGGCGAACAGGCCGCGGTACTTCTTGAACTCCTGCATGTCGATCTTCGTCGAATAGGCCGCGCCCAAAGCGAGGGCCGGCGAGAGCTGCGCGAAGTAGCCGAAGCGCACGCCGAAGCCCCAGGAATCGTCGTAGCCGCGGTTCGTGAGGTTGTTCGGGTCCGAGGAAATCGCCGCGAACGGCTGCAGGCCGTAGGCCTTGAAGCGCTGGTAGGCGATGAGCGGCGATACGCCCAGCGACTGGGTTGCGCCGATCTTGCGCGCGAGGGTCGGCGCGAAGATGAGCTGCGACAGGTCGACGCCCAGCTTGCCCGACCCGCACAGCAGGTTCGACGGCGGTGCCCCCGGCCCGCAACCATTCGCGGGGATCGTATTACCCGGGTATTCGGTGTTCATGCCGCCGTTGCCGTACACCGTGATGCCCAGCGACATATCGGGGCTCAGCATGCGGTTGTAGCCGAACTCCGGGATCAGGAAGCTGCTCACGCCGTTGCCGTCGGCGGCGCCGTCGATGAAACCGGCGCCCCCGAAGCTGCCCGTACGGCTCGCCGAGCGATCCGGCCGGAACCAGTCGATGCCCAGATCCATGCGACCACCCGCGAACACCATAGTCGCCGGGTTGTTCGCGCCGCCGAAGGCGTCGTCGGTCATCGCGGCGGATGCCCCCGCGCGGCCCTTCGACTTCATGCCGTAGCCGTGCGAGAAATAGCCGTCGGTGGCCTGCGCCGCGAACGGCGCCAGCGCCACCGCGACGAGCAGCATCTTCCTGATCATGTTCCCCCTCCCAGGTTGAACTTCAGATAAACAGGCTCACGTCCGCGTCGCGCGCCATCGGCAGGAACGTCGCGGCGCCGACGTATTCGGTTACTTCCGGAATGAAATCCTCGCGCGAGTAGCCGAACAGGTCCACGGTCATCTGGCAGCCGATCAGCTTCACGCCGCCCTCGAGGCTCGCGCTGCGCAGCTCCTCGATGCCGGCCACGCCCTTGTTGAGGATGGTCTGCTTCATCAGCGTCGTTGCCATGTTCTCGAATCCCGGGACCACGGCCTGCACGGCGTTCGGAATGTTCCAGTTGATGCTCTTGAACCACTCCGGGCCGAACGGCATCTTCATCGGCATGCCCGGGTTGCCGAGCGGGCTCACCTTTAGGTCGCTGATGTCCTTGCGCAGCAGCCCCAGCCCGTAGAAGGTGAAGAACATGGATACGTTCCAGCCGAGCGCGGCGGCGGTGCTGGCGAGGATGAAGGGCGGGTAGGCCCAGTCGAGCGTGCCCTTGGTGGCGATGATGGTCATCGAGGGCGTCTGCTTCTCGCGCAGCTCGGTGAGCTTCTTGGGCAGCAGCGCGTCGAGGCGCTCGTTGATCAGGCGATCGAGGTCGGATGCGTCGGACATGGGGTCTCCCTGGTGGCCACACTAATACTGGGCGGGAGTATGCGCCAGATATTTCCCCTGATGGCCATGAGCCAATTCCTTATGCGGCAGCGCATCATAGGAAGAACAGCGCTCGCATACCCGGCGGTGTATATTGCCGCCGATGCCCAAGCCGACCATGCACGACGCGGACGCGAAGAAAGCGATGGACGCGCGCCTGGCGCGCATCGAAGGCCAGGTGCGGGCCGTGCGCCGCATGATCGGCGAGGACGAGTCCTGCGGCGACATCGCGCAGCAGCTCGCCGCCGCGCGCAAGGCGCTCGACCGCGCCTTCTACGAGATGGTGTCCTGCATGATCCGGCAGGAGCCGTTCGCGGAGGAAAAGGCGCGCCGCGCGCATGCCGAGGAAGTGGCCGAGCTCCTGGCGCGCTTCGGCTGATGACATCGACCGACTGAACGAATAGGATTTGCCCATGAACTTCGACAAAGAGCTCGACGCCCGGGGCCTCAACTGCCCGCTGCCCATCCTGCGCGCGAAAAAGGCGCTGAACGACATGCAGTCCGGGCAGGTGCTGAAGATCGTCGCCACCGACCCCGGGTCGGTGAAGGACTTCCAGGCCTTCTCCAAGCAGACCGGCAACGACCTGCTGCAGCAGGCCGAAGCCGACAAGGAATTCGTCTTCTTCCTGAAGCGCCGCTAGCGCGCCTAGGCGACGCTGCCGAAGCCCTTGTCGGTGGCGCCCGCGGGCGCCTTGAGCCCCGCGATGCGGCAGCCCTGAGCCACCGGCCCGCCGGGGAACAGCAGGAAGAGTCCCCGGATCCCGCCCTGGCGGTGGAACTTCTCGTCGAGCGCGTCGTGCAGCTGGCGCAGGTGGATCGCCGTCGGCTCGTGGCGCGCGAAGTACGCCTGCAGGGCGCGCACCGCCGCCCAATGCTCGTCGCCCAGCTCGAGTCCCTCTTGCTTCGCCGCCTCGAGCGCCGCCGCGCGCGTCCAGCCCGCCGGCGCGTGGGGAAACGCCGGGTCGGGGGCGCTGGCGCCGGTGCCGCGGATCTCGTCCATCAGGCTCATGCGTCAGCGCTTGCGGATGTGGAACTCGAACTCGCCCGGCGCCCGCTCGCGCGCATCGGCGAGCTCCAGCCCGGTGGCCTTGACCCAGCTGCGCACGTCGGCGCGGATGCCGGGGCAGTCGCTCACCAGCTGCAGCACTTCGCCCGACTGCATGCGCATGAGCAGCTTCTTCGCCTCGAGCACCGGGCCGGGGCAGGTGGCGCCGCGCATGTCGAGCACGGTGCTGGGCGAGACGCGCCGCCCCTTGCCCTTGCGGATGTAGTAGCGGGTCGCGCCGCGCGCCTGCTTCTCGCTCTTCAGGATCTCGACGTCGGCGTACTTCGGCCAGGAATACAGGTCGTCGCGCGTCGCCGGGCAGTCGGAGACCAGCAGCAGCACCTCGC
>JAOUGZ010000050.1 GCA_029865405.1 Betaproteobacteria bacterium | reverse complement strand
GTCCACCGGGCGCCGGTTGTCCGGGTCGACCAGGCTGAGGTCCATGAGCTCGGTGCCCTGGTAGACGTCGGGCACGCCCGGGGAGGCGTACTTGATCAGCGCCATGCTGAGGCTGTTCAGCGCGCCGAACCAGGCGATCGGCTCGGCCTGCGCGCGCAGCTCCTCGAGGAAGGGGTTGGGCGCGAGCCGCCCGAGCAGCGCGCGCACGAACGCGAGGAGCGCGTTCTCGTACTCCTCGTTCGGGCTGATCCAGCTGGTGTTCGCCTTCGCTTCGCGCGCCGCCTTGGTCATGTATTGCTCGATGCGCTCGCGCCAGGCGGCGAGCGCCGCCTCATCGAGCTCGCCCGTCGGCCGCGTGCCGAGCAGCGTCTGGTAGAGCAGGTACTCGTCGGCGGGCGCGGGCCCCGGGCCGGACTCGAGCTTCGCGCGGTGCGCGCGGTTCAGCGCGCTCCAGCGCCGCAGCATCAGGCGCCAGCCCGCCGGCATCTCCGAGAGCACGTCGATGCGGCAGCGCACGTCCTCGGCGCGCTTGTTGTCGTGCGTCGAGGTGGCGAGCATGGTGTGCGGCCAGCGCGCGGCGCGGTCGGCGCTCGCGCCGTGGAAGGCGCGCACCGTCATGCCGAACTGCGCCGGGTCCCCGCCCACCTCGTTGAGCGAGGCGAGCCGGTGGTACAGGTAGAAGGCGGTGTCCTCGACGCCCTTGGCCGCGACCGGCGAGGTGAACTGCTGGAAGCGGATGGCGAAGCGCCGCGCGAGCGCCTGCAGCTCGGGCGCTGCGCCTTCGACTGTCTGGCCGAGGAGCGCCGCGCGCACGAAGTCGAAGATCGAGATGTCGGCGGCGCGGCTGCGCCGGCGCGCGTGCGCCACCGCCCAGTTGACGTAGCGCTGGTCCTGGTCGGAGGGCGCGTCGATGATGTAGGTGCGGTACACGGGCATGCAGGCGGCGACTTCGGCGAGCGCCTGGCGCAGCGTGTTGAAGGTGTAGTCGCGCGTGCGCCGGTCGGCGCGCGCGATGCGCAGGAGCTCGGTCGAGAGCACCGTGAGCTCGGAGGCGAGCGCGCTGCGCATGATGGCGCGCTTGCCCAGGTAGGCGAGCTCCTCGAAAGTCTCGTCCTCGCGCGAGAAGGCGTGCCAGATGCGGTCGAAGCGGGCTTGCGCCGCGGTGTCGACCAGCACGCCGTTCGCCACCATGGCGAAGCGGTAGCCGGTGGTGCCGTGCACGTGCCAGCTCTCGGGCACGTCTTCGTGCGGCGCCGCGATCTTCTCCACCGCCACGTACAACGGTCGCGCGGGGCGGCCCTTGGCGTCGCGCTCTGCCAGCGGGATGCCGGCGCGCCGCGCATAGCCTTCCTGCAGGCGGCGGAAGTACTGCGCCGGGTCGTACAGGCCGTCGGGATGGTCGATGCGCAGCCCGTCGACGATGCCCTTGGCGGCGAGCTCGAGCACGAAGGCGTGCGTGGCCTCGAACACCTGCTCGCTCTCCATGCGCAGCGCGGCGAGGTCGTTGATGTCGAAGAAGCGCCGGTAGTTGATCTCGTCGGTGGCCACGCGCCAGTAGGCGAGGCGGTAGGGCTGCAGCTCGATCAGCGCGTGCAGCGCGTCGCGCGGGCCGGGGGCGTTGATCTCGGCCACCGCCGCGTCGAGCGCGCCCGCCACCGCGGCCTCGCGGCCGGCGAGGCGCGCGAGGCGCGCCTTGTGGATCTCCTTGTCGCGCACGCGCTCGGCGATGGCCGCAGCGTCGGCGGCGTCGCGCGCCGGCAGGTGGCCGAAGGCTGCGGCGAGGCTGGAGAGCGCGGCGCGCGCCTCGGCCTGCGGCAGCAGCGCCTCGGCGTGCTTCAGCAGCACCGGATAGGTCCGCGGGTCGAGCGGGAAGCGGTGCTCGTGGTAGCGCAGGGCGAAGGCGCCCGCTTCGCGCTCGAAGGCGAGCACCAGGTCCTTGCCCGCCAGCACGTTGCCGTAGTGGTCGCCGAGCGCCGGCACCAGCACCTTGCCCTCGAGGTCGGGGTTTACCGGGTGCCAGTCGATGTCGAAATACTGCGAGTAAGCCGAAGCCGCCCCGTTCTCCAGCACGTCCATCCACCAGGCGTTGTCGGCGCCGAGCACCCCCATGTGGTTGGGCACCATGTCGAGGAGCTGGCCCAGGCCGTGCCTGCGCAGCGCGGCGCTGAAGCGCTCGTAGCCCTCGGCCCCGCCGAGCTCGGGGTTGATCTCGTCGTGCGCGACGATGTCGTAGCCGTGCATGCTCCCCGGGCGCGCGCGCAAGATCGGCGAGCAGTACACGTGGCTCACGCCCAGGCGCTCGAGGTAGGGCAGGATCTTCACGGCGTCGTCGAAGGTGAAGTCCTTGTGCAGCTGCAGCCGGTAGGTGGCGCGCGGCACGCGCGCCTCGGCGGCCGGCATCGCGGCCGGGCGCTGCGCCGGGTGCGGGCGGATCCTCGACAGCGCGGCGGCCAGGCTCGCCAGGCGCTCGTCGGCGGCGAGCTGCTCGAGGGTCTCCGGGATCTTGCGCTTCCAGTTCGGGTGCTGCTCGGTGGTGCCCGGCATGTTGGCCTGCTCGGTGGCGCCGATCACGTCCTCGAGCTGCACCATCATCACGCGCGAGGGCGCCGCGGCGACGAAGGCGTGCACGGCCTCGGCGAGCGCCGGCGTCAGCGTCTGCGATCCGGTGACGTCAGGCGCGTGACCCGGCGGCAGCAGGCCCGCGTGCTGCAGCGCGAGCATCAGGCGCACGCGCTCCTGGGCGCGGTCGATGAGCTGCTTCTCGAACACGCCCTCGTCCGGGAACAGTCCGAGCTCGAGCCGCAGGCGCAGGTCGCGACCGATCCACCAGCCGGCGAGCGTCGCCAGGTCGTGCGTGCTCACCGCCACCAGCGCGTCGCGCGGGTACTCGGCGCTCGCCTTGAACACGCCGCCGTCGCCGCGCTCGAAGTACAGCAGCCGGTACGAGAGCACCGCGTAGCGCTGGAGCGCGGCGCGCATCTCCTCGGCCACCGTGCCGAGGTCCTCGCCGATCACCATGCAGCGCTGGCGCTCGCTCTCGAGGGCGACGATCGCCATCATCTCGTCGAGTGCGTAGCTCACGTAGGTGCCGTCGGCGGCGCTCTTCTCGGCCGGGATCCAGAACAGGCGCATCAGACCCATCACGTGGTCGATGCGCAGGGCGCCCGCGTCGCGCATGTTCTCGCGCAGCGTCTCGATGAACAGGCGGTAACCCTGCGCGCGCAGGCGGTCGGGCCTGAGCGGCGGCAGTCCCCAGTTCTGGCCGTTGGGATTGAACTCGTCGGGCGGCGCGCCCACGCTCGCGCCCAGCGCGTAGCACTCCTGCTGCGTCCAGGTGTCCGAGCCGGCGCGATCGACCGAGACGGCGAGATCGAGATACAGGCCGACCGCAAGGCCCCGCGCGCGGCAACGCTCGCCCACCTGCGCGAGCTGCCGCTCTGCCTGCCATTGCAGGTACTCGTAGTACTCGATGCGCTCGAGATGTTCTTGGGCGAAGCGCGTCACGTCGGGCGAATCGTGGTCGCGGAAGGCCTCCGGCCAGACCGGCCAGCCCCAGGTGGTCGGCGCCTGGGCGTGGAAATGCGCCTGCAGCGCCTCGTAAGCGGCGTGCAGCCGCAGCGCCTTGCCGCTCTTCCGCTGGAAGTCGCGGAACGCGGCGCTCGGGCCGCGCTTGCGGAAGTGCGCGTAGAGCAACTCGAGGATCTCGAACTTCGCCGCCGCCACGCCGGCGTAGTCGACCAGCGGCGCCTCGCGCAGCTGCGCGAGGCGCGCCTGGAACTCGGCCGAGCGCACGCGGCGCTGCGCCGCCTCGCACTCGCGGAAATCCTCGATCGCCTCGACATCGACGTAGAGCACGTTGAGCTGCAGGCGTGACGAGGGACTGTAGGGGCTCGCGTGCGCCGGATTGTGCGGAAACAGCGCGTGCAGGGGATTGAGGCCGATGATGCCGACGCCGCGCTCGGCGGCGAGCTCGACCAGCTTCGCCAGGTCGCCGAAGTCGCCGATGCCCCAGTTGCGCTCGGAGCGCAGCGCGTAGAGCTGCACCGCCAGGCCCCACACGCGCCCGCCGTCGGCGAGCGCCGGCGGCCGGTAGCAGCGCGGCGGCGCGGCGATCAGCAGCGTTTCTCCGGCCAGGCCCTCGATGCTCAGGCGGTGGTACCCCGGGGGCAGCGGCAGCGCGAGCTCGAGCCGGAACTCGGGCGGCGCGCAGCGCGCTTCGCCCTCGTGGGTTGCGCCGCCTTCCTCGAGCACGCGCCAGCGCAGGGTGAGCACTTCGCCCGCGACGCCGAGCGGCACCGACCAGCGCGCGGCCCGGGCCTCGATCGCGGCCGCGAGCGGCATCGCCGCTACGCTTTCCGCCTCAGGCTCGAACTCGGCGAGCAGCGCGGCGAGCGTCGCGTCGGAGGCCGTGTGCGGCTTGCCCCAGATGTCGTGGTAGTGCGTTGCGATGCGGCAGCGCGCGGCGCGACGCTCGAGCGCTTCGCGCGCGTCAGCCACGCGCCGCGTCGAGCGTGAAGCGCACGGCGCCCGGCTCGAGGCGCAGCCGGCGACCTGCCGCCTGCACCCCCGCCGCGTAGACCGGTGTGCCGCCCTGCGCCTCGGACTCGGCGTCGCCGGAACCGAAGTTCGCGAGCAAACGCCAGCGGCCGCCGTCGCCCAGCGTCCACTCGACCCGCAGCAGCGCGCCTTCGCAGGCGAAGCGGCCGCCGCCGCGCTGTCGGGCGAGGCGCGGCACGAGGTGCTGGCGGCGCAGGCCGAGGAGCTCGGTGACGTACGCCAGCCACTCGCGGTGCGGCGAGTGCATGCGCTCGCTCCACTGCAGCTTCGAGGCGGCGAAGGTGGACTCGGCGTTCGGGTCGGGAATGCGCGCGCGCGCCGCTTCGTCGCGGAACGCCGCAAAGCCCTTGAATTCCTCGCGCCGGCCGTTGCGCACCGCGTCGGCGAGCTCGTCGTGGAAATCGCAGAAGTACTGGAACGGCGTCGAGGCCGCGTACTCCTCGCCCATGAACAGCATCGGCACGTGCGGCGAGAGCAGGACGCAGGCGTAGGCCGCGCGCAGCAGCCGCTCGTCTTGGGTCAGGGCCTGGATGCGCTCGCCGAAGGCGCGGTTGCCGACCTGGTCGTGGGTCTGCAGGAACGACACGAAGGCGCCGCCCGGCAGGTGCGCGCTCGGCTCGCCGCGCGGCTGATGATCGTGGAAGGGCGAGACCTGCCCCTGGAAGATGAAGCCTTCGGCGAGCGCGCGCCCCAGCCGCGCAACCGGCGTGTCCGCAAAGTCGACGTAGTAGCCGTCCTTCTCGCCGGTGGTGATGACGTGGATGGCATGGTGGATGTCGTCGTTCCACTGCGCCGTGGCGCACTGCGGCGCGCCCTCGGGGCCGCGCTCGAGAAAGTGCGCCTCGTTGGCGCCGTTCTCGAGCACCAGATGCACGTGACGCCCGCGCCCCGGCCCGGCGGCGAGCGCTTGCGCGATCTCGCGCACGATGTGCGGATCCGAGTCGTCGCGGATGGCGTGCACGGCGTCCAGGCGCAGGCCGTCGAACGCGTACTCCTCGACCCAGTACAGCGCGTTGTGCACGTAGAAGTCGCGCACCGCGCGGCTCTCGGGCCCGTCGAAGTTGATCGCCGCGCCCCAGGGCGTCTGGCGCTTCGGGTTGAAGAACTGCGGGCAGTAGGCGTGCAGGTAGTTGCCGTCCGGGCCGAAGTGGTTGTAGACCACGTCGAGCAGCACCATCAGGCCGTGGCCGTGTGCGGCGTCGATCAGCGCCTTCAGGTCGTTGGGCGTGCCGTAGCTCGCATCGGGCGCGTAGTGCAGCACGCCGTCGTAGCCCCAGCCGCGCGCGCCCGGGAAGTCGGCCACCGGCATCAGCTCGATGGCGGTGATGCCGAGCGCAACGAGATCCGCGAGGCGCTCGCGCGCGGCGGCGAACGTGCCCTGCGGGGTGAAGGTGCCGACGTGCAGCTCGTAGATCACGGCTTCTTCCCAGGGGCGGCCGCGCCAGCCGGCGCTGCGCCACAGGTACTCGCGCGGGTCGACGAGCTGGCTTGCGCCGTGCACGTCGTCGGGATTGAAGCGCGACGCGGGGTCGGGCACCGCCACGCCGTCGGCCAGCCGGTAGCGGTAGCGCGCGCCCGCGCTCGCCGGGAGCGTCAGCTCGTGCCAGCCGTCCGCCGCGCGCTTCATGGGCGCGACCCCTTCGCCGACTTCGAGCACCACCTGCGGTTCGCCGGGCGCCCACAGCCGGAACGTGAATTGGCCGTCGCCCCGCGGCGCGGCGCCGAAGGGCATGTCGTGCGCACGCCTCATGCGGATTGCGCCGCGGTGCGCGTCAGCAGCGCCAGCGAGCGCGCCTCGAGACGATAGGGCTTTTCGGGCGTGAAGCGCTCGACGGAGGTCTTGAGCAGCTCGACCGCGGTGTCGAACAGGGCGTGCCACGGCCCGTCGCCGAGCGCGGGGAGCCGGAACTCGACCGCCTCGCTGTGCGCGTTGAACAGGATCAGGAAATCGTCGTCCGTGGCCGGCATGCCGAAGCGGTCGAGCTCGGCCAGATCGCCGCCGGCGAGGTACACGCCGAGCGAGCGCGCGTGCTCCTTGTCCCACTCGTCGTCGGTCATCTCGCTGCCATCCGGGTGCAGCCAATGGATGTCCTTCGCCTCGGTGCCATGCAGCGGCCGGCCCTCGAAAAAGTCGCGCCGGCGGAAGATGCGGTGCGAGCGCCGCAGCGAGATGAGCAGGCGCGTGAACTCCGTGAGGGCGGCGCGCTGCGGCGTGGCGCGCCAGTCGATCCAGGACGTCTCGTTGTCCTGGCAATAGGCGTTGTTGTTGCCGTTCTGGCTGTGGCCGCGCTCGTCGCCCGCGAGCAGCATCGGCACGCCCTGGGAGAGGAGCAGCGTGGCGAGGAAATTGCGCTTCTGGCGCTCGCGCAGCGCGCTGATGGCGGGATCATCGGTGGCGCCTTCGGCACCGCAGTTCCACGACAGGTTCTCGTTGTGGCCGTCGCGGTTGCCTTCGCCGTTCGCCTCGTTGTGCTTTTCGTTGTACGACACCACGTCGTGCAGCGTGAACCCGTCATGCGCCGTGACGAAATTGATGCTGGCGAAGGGCCGCCGCCCGCCGCGCCCGTACAGGTCGGACGAGCCGGTGAGGCGCCGCGCGAACTCGCCGATCACGCCGCCGTCGCCCTTCCAGTAGGCGCGCATGCCGTTGCGGTAGCGGTCGTTCCACTCCGCCCAGCCGAGAGGGAAATTGCCCACCTGATAGCCGCCTTCGCCCACGTCCCAGGGCTCGGCGATCAGCTTGACGCGGTTCAGCACCGGATCCTGGCGCACGACGGTGAAAAAGCCGCTGAGCGGCTCCACGCCGCGGCCCTCGCGCGCCAGCGCCGGGGCGAGGTCGAAGCGAAAGCCGTCGACGTGCATCTCCTCGACCCAGTAGCGCAGCGAATCCATCACCATCTGCAGCACGCGCGGGTGCTCGAGGTTGAGCGTGTTGCCGCAGCCGGTGAAGTCCATGTAGTGGCGGCGGTCGTCCTCCACCAAGCGGTAGTAGGAGGCGTTGTCGACGCCGCGGAACGACAGCGTCGGGCCGAGGTGATTGCCCTCGCAGGTATGGTTGTAGACCACGTCGATCAGCACCTCGATTCCGGCCGAATGCAGGCGCTTGACCATGGTCTTGAATTCCTTCGAGCTGCCGGTGGCCGAGTAGCGCGGCTCCGGCGCGAAGAAGCCGAGCGTGTTGTAGCCCCAGTAGTTGCGCAACTTGCGCTCGACCAGCTGCCGGTCGTCGATGAAGGCATGCACCGGCATCAGCTCGACGGTGGTCACGCCCAGGCGCTTCAGGTACTCAATCGCCGGCGCCGAGGCGAGCCCGGCGTAGGTGCCGCGCTGCGCGGGCGGTACTTCGGGATGCTGGCGCGTGAAGCCGCGCGTGTGCAGCTCGTAGATCACCATGTCGTGCCAGGGAATCCCCGGGCGGCGGTCATCGCCCCAGGTGAACGCCGAATCCACCACGCGGCACTTGGGCATGAAGGGCGCGCTGTCGCGGCCGTCCCGCTCGAGGTCCGCGTTCTCGTGCCCGACGGCGTAGCCGTGCAGCGCGTCGTCCCAGTGCACCTCGCCGACGATCTCGCGGGCGTAGGGGTCGGTGAGCAGCTTAGCCGGGTTGAAGCGGTGGCCCTCCTCGGGCTTGTAGGGCCCGTGCACTCGGCAACCGTAGAGCAGCCCCGGGCGCGCCTCGGGCAGGTAGCAGTGCCAGACGTTGTCGGTGCGCTCGCGGATCTCGATGACCTGCTGCTGGCGCTGGCCGGCCGCGTCGAACAGGCACAGCTCGACTTTCTCCGAATGCTCCGAGAACAGCGCGAAGTTGACGCCCTCGCCGTCCCAGGTCGCGCCCGGCGGATACGGCGCGCCGCGCCAGACCGCGCTGATCGGCGGGGTGTCGCTCACTGCGGCGCGCGCGGCGTCACTCGCCGCGGCCCCGTGGCCACCAGCGCTCGAGCAGTCCCGCGGCCCACTTCTGCCCGCCGATGCCGAAGGCGAGCGCGAGCCCGAGCACCACGCCGGCGAGCAGGATGAGGAAGCTGTGGCGCACGACGTCGCCGCCGATGTTCACCTGGTCGAGCGCCATCAGCACGACGAAGGCGATGATCGCGTACTGCGCCAGCTTGCCCAGAAGCTCGCCGTCCTTGATACCGACGTTTCGGCAATAGGTGGCGATCGTGTTGCCGATGAACATGGCGAAGTAGCCGCCGAAGGCAAAGAGCAGCAGCGCCACGATCACCTTGGGCACGAACAGCACCACCTGGCCGAGGAGATCGGTGATGTAGGTCAGCCCCAGTCCGTTGAAGGCGATCACCAGCGCGATGAAGATCACCAGCCAGTACACCAGCACGGCGAAGATGTCGGTGGTGTCGCTCTGCAGGCCGCCCTGCTTCAGAAAGCCGTCCATGCCGGCGCGCTCGGTGAGCACGTTGAAGTTGATGGCGCGCAGCCCTTTGGCCACGGTGAAGCGCGCGAGGCGCGCCAGTACCCAGCCGACGATGAGCACCACCACCGCCAGCCCGAGCTTGGGCAGGAACACGCCGACCTGCGTGAGAATCGCCCGCATCGGCTCCAGCATCATGTCGAAGTCCATCTGTCCTCCCGTTCTCGCTAGCGCGCGAGCGCCAGTATGCCCTGCAGCGGGATGCCGACCCAGCCCGGGCGGTTGCCGAGCTCATAGCGCAGCTCGTAGAGCGCTTTCTCCAGCTCGAGCAGCTCGAGCAGCTCGCGCATGTCGTCGAACGAGGCGAACAAGCCGCTCGCACGCACCGCTTCCTCGTAGGCCCCGAGGAAGGCGCGGCGCACGCGCGTTTCCCAGTCCGCGGCATAGGGCGCGAGCCGCTCGAAGTCGTCGTGCCCTTCGAGCGCCTGACGCAGCGCCGTCCAGCGCGCGTAATTGAAGGAGCGCAGCATGCCGGCGACGTCCTTCAGCGGCGAGTGCTTGGCGCGGCGCTCCTCGATCGGGCGCGCGGGCTCGCCCTCGAAGTCGGTGATGATGAAATCGAGCTGTTTCAGGAGAACCTGGCCGAGGTGATAATCGCCGTGGAAGCGCGTCTTGCGCGTCGCGCCCGCGGGCAGGCGGTAGCCGTCGATGTGGCGCAGCAGCGGCTCGCGGCCCTCCAGCAGTTCGGCCGCATCATCGCGCGCCGGCGCGGTGAGCTGGCCGCGCCGCGCGGCGAGCAGGTCGAGCGTCTTCGCGGCCTCGGCGCGGATGCCCGCTTTCCACTGCGAGAAATCGCGCTCGGTCACGGGTTCCGGATCGAATGCGGCGTCGCCGGTGGTCGTGGCGAGCGCGCAGTGCAGCTCGCCCGTGCGCGTGCCCAGCGTCTGGATGAGCTGCAGGTAGACGGCGTGGGCGTCGTCGGCTGCGGGGCTGGCGCGCTGCTTCTCGAGGAAGCGCTCCAGGTATTCCACGGTATGGCTCCAGCCGTCGCCCTGGTTGGGGACATAGGCTTGCAGCAGCGCGAGCGTCATCAGCGTGCCGTCGGCCGCCGTGTACTCCACGGCGCCCGCCACCGGCACGCAGTTGGCGAAGCGCGCCTTCTCGGTGAGGAAGCGCCCGACCTCGAATTCCGGGTTCACCCCCGGGCGGATGCGGCGGTAACCCTTCAGGAACAGCCGCTCGCCCAGCGTCACCACCGTATTGCTGCTCTGCGCCTTGGGCCGGCCCACGGGCAGCTTGTTGACGTCCTCGAACGCGACCTCGGCGAAGGCGCGCGTCGGCGTGAAGCGCACCGTGCCCTGGCTGCCGGCAAGCTCGCGCCCGGCGCCGATCGCCGTGACCACCGCGCGGCAGAAGGCCTCGTCGGCAAAGGCGTCGGCCATGATGCCGACGCTCGCCTGCTGGCGCACCTTGGCGATGGCGGCGCCGCCGAGCGCCTTCACGCGCTCCTCGTCGCGGTCGTCCCAGGCGAGCGTAAGCGGCGCGAAGTAGCGTGCCGGCTCGGCGCCGCCCTCGACCTCGAGGAGCATCAGCATGTAGCTTGCGCCGCCGGCTTCCCACAGCGCCCAGTCGCCCAGCCGCGGGCGCGCGCCGGCCTCGCCCTTCTGGGCGTACCAGCGCTGCACTTCCAGCCAGGCGGGCAGCACCTGCCCTTCGAAGTGCTCGCGCGTCTTCACCGCCATGTTGATGCGCCACGGCACCACGCGGTCGCGGAAGAAGCTCGTCCAGCCGTCGAACATCACCAGCATCGGCAGGTCCTCGCGCGCCAGCACCTCGGCGTGCCACACCGGCGCCTTCGCGTCCGTGGCGAGACGGAACCAGTAAAAGCCGCAGCCCGGCAGCGTGAGCAGGTACGGCAGCTCGCCGATCGGCGGAAACACCGTGCGCCCCATCAGCTCCACCGGCACGCGGCCCTTGAAGCGCCTGAGATCGAGCTCCACCGGCTGCGCCGTGCGCCCGACGTTGGCGACGCACAGGATCACCTCGTCGCCCAGTTCCCTGACGTAGGCGAGCACCTTGCGGTTGCCGGCGCGCAGGAACGAGAGC
>JAOUGZ010000501.1 GCA_029865405.1 Betaproteobacteria bacterium | reverse complement strand
CGGTAGGTATGCCCAAGCGAGCCATGCCCCGACAAGACCAACGATCACGCCAATCCAGAGCTTGGGTCCGGCAAGCAAGAGGTCTAGGAACTCTGACATATCGGTTCCGTTAGGGAACAGGTCTAACGTAATGTGAACTTCCTAAATGGTGGTCAATTAGACACCCGACTACGTCAGCCTGTCATCCGCACTTCAGGATCAGGCGTTTAGCCTCTCTACGTATTTACACACCCCCGGGTTCTTGGCATTGACGAGACGGATATCAAGGGAGATAGGCTACTTGGGTAGGGATGTACGTCCACGGAATCAAGCGGGTCAGGCCAGCAATCGGGTTCCGAGATAGACCGCCCGCGCTTGGCTGAATTTTTCTACGTCTCGCGAGTGTCTGCTCAGGGTCGTAAGCAGTCCTTGCCGAATGTCAGCTATCGGTCAGAAGCGCACATTCACAGGCGGCGGTATCGCGCACGGAACTGCGGCGCTTTGGCACTGATGTCGCGGCACGGCCCGGCCTCGGCAAGAACGACTTCAGAATCGCTCGAGCCAGGGACGCAACTCCACCTCCCACGTCCAGGCGCTGCGTGGCTGATGGACCACGTGCAGGTAGCTCGCCGCGATCGCCTCCGGATCGAGAAAGCTGTCTGCAGCCATGTCGGCGCCTTCCACGCGCCCCTTCGCGGCATTGCGGACCCCGCCGTCGATGACGAAGTGGGCGACGTGAATTCCCTTGGGCGCGAGTTCCCGCGCCATGGATTGCGCGAGGCCGCGCAGAGCGAATTTTCCCATCGCGAATACGGCCGAACGCGGGTAGCCCTTCACGCTGGCCGAGGCGCCCGTCAGCAGGATCGTGCCGGCCTTGTGCGGCAGCATGCTCCTCGCAGCAGCCTGGGCGACGAGGAAGCCGCCGTATGCCGAAACGAGCAATGCTTCGCGCGCCCGCTCGCGGTCGACATCCTCGATGGGCCCGGGTACGCGGGCAGACGCGTTAAACAGGCAGGCGTCGAGCCGGGGGAATTGCCGGTCGATTTCCGCGTACAGCCGGTCAACGCTGGCAGGAGCGGAGGCGTCGCAGGCGTGCGCCGTGCCCCTGGTTTCGGCGGCCAGCCCAGCGAGCTTGGCGGGATCACGCGAGGCGAGGGCGACCTTGAAGCCGTCCTTCGCCAGCAGCCGCGCGAAGGAGGCAGATATGCCGGAGCCGGCGCCGACGATGAGAGCGTTCCTGGTCATGAAGGTCTCCTGAGCGGATGGGAAACTCTATCCGAGAGCGCTCGCGATATCGCGAAGTCAGCCGCTTCTTCGCGCCGGCAAGCCGGCAGCCAGCAACACCCCCGCCACGTTCACCCCCGCAGCTATCAGCACCGCCGCGCCATACGCCTGCGTGCGGTCGTAGAGCCACCCGGCCAGTAGCGGCAAACAGATCGCCGCGGCGCACCAGGCGATGTAGATGCGGCTGGCGACGCGGCTGAAGGCGTTGACGCTCCAGTAGCGCGGGATGCCCGCGGCGACGATGCCGGAGGTGAAGCCGTAGCCCATGCTGATCATGACGAGCGCGGGCACGGCGACGAGGGGGTGCGGCCACAGCGTCAGCGCAAGGGCACCGGCGAGCGACCAAAGGTGCGCGCCCGCGGCGACGCGCGGGACAGGGAAACGGTCCACCAGCCAGCCGCCGCCGAGGCGCGCGGCGGCGTTTGCGCCGACGATCAGCGTCGTCGCGGCGAGCGCGAGCGCGGTCCAGCCGCCGTAGGCCACGACGATACCTGCGGCGTGGCTCATCACCATCAGGCCGGCGGTGGCCGCGAGGAAGTGAACGCCGCCCAGGCGCAGGAACAGCCCCCACTGCGGATCGTAAGCTTCGCCGCGAGGCATACCGGTGTCGTGCATGCGCACGCGGGCGGCGTGCATCAACGCCGCGGCCGCAAGCGCCGACGCAAGCATCACCACGGCAATCGCCCATAGCGTGGGGCGCAGGCCGAATGCGGCGATGGCCCAGCCGACGGCCGGCGCAGCGATCATCGCGCCGAGCGGAAAGAGGCTCACCACGTAGCCGTTGGCGAGACCGCTTCTGCCCGCCATCGCCTGGTTCACGCCCTGCTGCACGGTGATGAAGCCGATGCCAGCGCCCAGGCCGTAGAGCACCCCGTAGCCGAACGCGAACTGTCCGATGCCGCCCGCCGTCGCCGTGAGGGCGAGCCCCGCGGTGGTGAGCACGCCGCAGGCGAGGATGATCGGCGCGGGCGCGAAGGCGTGGTGCAGGCGGGGGGCGACGTTCATGCCCACGGTCAGCGTGATCGTCGCCAGCGCGAAGACGGAACTCATCTCGGCGCGGCTCGCGTGCAGCATCGCCTCCATCGGGTTCAGGAACACGCTGAAGGCGTAAATGGTGCCGTAGGGCAGGTTCAGCACCGTGGCCGCTGCAAGGGCGGCCACCGCAGGCGTCAGGGGCATCCCGGATTATGGCGGCGGACGCGTGCCGCGCGGCCTTGCACTCACGCAGGTGAAACGGAAAGCAGGCCGCTCAGCAGGGATGGGAAGGTCTGTCCGCCCCCGCGCGCACGATGCCGCGGCATGTGCCCTTTCTCCCGCTCCCCGGTCCCCGATTGAATGTCCGCTTCGGGTCGTAAAGCGGACCTCGATACCTCCATGGTTCAACCCGCACGCCTCGCGCGCGCCAGCCACCGCCTTAGCCCCGCGAGCGGCCGCGCATTAAGCACGTCCTCCTTCTCCAGCCAGCCGCGCCGCGCCTGCCCGACGCCGAAGCGCAGCACGTCGAGACCGTCCACGCCGTGCGCGTCCGAGCTCACGGCAACGAGCACGCCCTCGTCCTTCGCCATGCGGCAGTGCGCATCGCTGAGATCGAGCCGGTCGGGATGCGCGTTCAGCTCCAGCGCGACGCCGAGGCGCTTCGCCGCGCGCACGAGCGCGGGCATGTCGACGTCGTACGGCGCGCGCTCCTCGATCAGGCGCCCGCTCGGGTGCGCGAGGATGGAAAACAGCGGATTCTCCATCGCCTTCAATATGCGCTCGGTCTGGCGCGCACGCGGCAGGTCGAACTTCGAATGCACGGCGCCGA
>JAOUGZ010000500.1 GCA_029865405.1 Betaproteobacteria bacterium | reverse complement strand
GGCGCGACCTCGCCGGCGGCGGCACGGTGCCGATCATCCGCCATCCGGACGTGCGCCGCATGCTCATGCTGATGAAGTCGCAGACCGAGGCGATGCGCGCGCTCGCCTACGTGGTGGCCGCGGCGCTCGATGTCGCGGCCAGACACCCGGACGCGAAGCTGCGCGAGCAGAACCAGGCGTTCGTCGACCTCATGATCCCGGTGGTGAAGGGCTGGTGCACCGAAACCGGCATCGAGGTCGCCTCGCTCGGCGTGCAGGTGCACGGCGGCATGGGCTTCATCGAGGAAACCGGCGCCGCGCAGCATCTGCGCGACGCGAGGATCACCACCATCTACGAAGGCACGACGGGCATCCAGGCCAACGATCTCGTCGGGCGCAAGATCGCGCGCGAGGGCGGGGCGACCGCCAAGGCCTGGCTCGCGCACCTGCAGGGGCTCGATGCGGAGCTGGCCAAATCGGGCAACGCCGACGTGCAGGCGATCCGCGCGGCGCTCGCCACGGGCGCCGCGGCGGTGGGCGACAGCGTGGACTACATCGTCGCCCAGGCGGGCAAGGACGTGGTGGCGGCGTTCGCCGGCGCGGTGCCGTTCCTGAAGCTCATGGGCGTGGTGGCCGGCGGCTGGCAGATGGCGCGCGCGGCGCTCGCCGCCGAAAACAGCCTGGGCACCGGGGACAGGGTCTTTCTCGAGGCCAAGATCGCCACGGCGCGCTTCTACGCCGACCAGGTCCTGGTGCAGGCGCCGGGCTTGCGCGATACCGTGGTCAAGGGCGCCAGCGCCGTCATGGCGGTGCCGGACGACGCGATGCTGGCCGCGTAGCTCCGGTTTTTTTCTTTTAGAGACATCTCGCCTTTTCTGGCCGGACGATTCACCCGGCCAGAAAAGGCGAGACCGTTTCTATCTGCGTGTGCTTATGCGCTGACGCTCGCCTGGCCGCTCACTTGAGCCCGAAGAACTTCTGTATCCGCTCCAGCAGCGCCGGCTGCGCCGGCTCCGGCGGATTGGCCATGGCGACCGCCGCCTCGGCGCGCGCCGTGTCGAGCTCGGGCTTGCGCGCCGCAATCACCTTGCTGACCTCGTCGGCGAGCTCCGGCCGCGCCAGCAGCAGCGCCTGGAACGAAGAGCGGTCCAGCCGGTAGCACTCGACGTCGGTCTTCGCCATCACCGTGGCGTTGCGCGACTCGCCCGCGAGCAGTCCCATCTCGCCGAAGAACTGCCCCGGGCGCACCGTGCCGATGACACGTGGCGCGCGTCCCGGCTGCTCGAATCGCACCTCGGCCTCGCCGAAGGCGATGACGTACAGCCAGTGGGCGATCGAGCCCTGCTTGGTGATGATGTCGCCGCGCGCGAACGGCGCGTACTGCAGCCGCCCGGCGACGAAATTGCGCTCCTCCTCGGAGAGCGGGGCGAGCAGGTCCACCTGTTTCAGCATGATCAGGCGCCGCTGCAGCTCGCGCTGGCGCACGGATTCGGCGTGCGCCTCGTCCTTCGCCACCGCGTGCACCGTGCGCTGCTCCTCGGCGATACGCAGGCCGGCGCGCTGCAGCGAGGCGAACAGGTGCACCCGCACTGCCGAATCGGTGAACTCGTCCTCCTGCAGGTCGGTGAGGAAGTAGCGCAGCTCGTAGGCGAGGTTGCCGGCTTCGAAGCCGACCAGGATGCAGCTTGGCGCTGGCGCGCGCGCCACGTTGGCGATCATGATCTCGCGCATTTCCTCGTCGACGAGCGCGATGACGCGCGCCGGCGGCACCGCCGGGTCGATCATGAAGCGGATGCCACGCCGCCACTGCTGCGGCGCGCCCTCGCGCCGGCCGAGGATGGTGAAGCGGTTCTTCATCAGCTGGCTGTTCGGGATCACCACCGTCTGCCAGTCGCGCGTCTCCACCGCAGTGGAGCGCCAGCGGATGTCGATCACCCGGCCGGAGAGGCCGTCCATCTGGATCCAGTCGCCGACGCGCACCGAGTTGTCGAGCTGGATGGCGAGGCCGCCGAGCACGTTGCCGAGCGTGTCCTGCATGGCGAAGGCGAGGACCGCGGTGATGATCGCCGAGGTGGCGAGGATGCCGGTGAGGTCGACGCCGGCGTAGCGCATCTGCGACAGGCCGTACACCGTGTACACGGCGATGATCGCCAGGTCCTCGATGATCCGCGGCAGCGGCTTGCCGAGCTTGGGCAGCACCAGGCGGAAGAAGGCGAATCCGGCCATGCGGATGAGCGCGATGCTCCAGACGATGCGGAAGAAGACGTCCAGTACCCGCGCGGCGGTGTAAAAGTCGAGCTTCGCCGCGCCGACCGCTGCTGCCTGGCCGACGACGCCGAACAGGAACAGCCACAGCGTGTTCTGGTAGCTCGAGCGCTCGCCGGGGCGCGCGCGCAGCAGCAGCACCGTCAGCACGAGCGCGATGACGATGACGTAAGGGAGCTCGGAGCCCCAGAAGCGGTTCAGCACGGGTGCGGTCCTAGAACTTGATCTTGCCGGTGAGGATGTCCTTCCACATCACCCAGTCTCCCATGAAGCTGTAGAACGGGTGCGTGAAGGTCGCCGGGCGGTTCTTCTCGAAGAAGAAGTGCCCGACCCAGGCGAAGGCGTAGCCGCACACCAGGCCGGCAAGCAGCCAGCGGAAATCGAGCGTGGCGAAGGCGTGCAGCAGAAGGAACAGGCCGAGGGTGGTGCCGACGAAGTGCAGGCGGCGCGAGATGCGGTTCGCGTGCTCGGAGAGGTAGAACGGGTAGAACTCCGCAAAGCTCTTCACGCCGGCCTCACATGTTGGGGTAGTTCGGCCCGCCGCCGCCCTCGGGCACCACCCAGACGATGTTCTGCGTGGGGTCCTTGATGTCGCAGGTCTTGCAGTGCACGCAGTTCTGCGCGTTGATCTGCAGGCGCGGCTCGTCGCCGTCGCGCACGATCTCGTATACGCCCGCCGGGCAATAGCGCTGCTCGGGCGCCTCGTACTGCGCGAGGTTCACCTTCACGGGCACGGCCGCGTCCTTCAACGTCAGGTGCACGGGCTGGTCCTCGGCATGATTGGTGTTGGAGAACGACACCGAGGTCAGGCGATCGAAGCTGAGCTTGC
>JAOUGZ010000498.1 GCA_029865405.1 Betaproteobacteria bacterium | reverse complement strand
TCCGCTTCCTGCATCACCTCGCCCAGCGGTCGCGACATCAGGTCGCCGCGCATCGACGGGATGATGCAGAAGCTGCAGCGGTGGTTGCAGCCCTCGGAAATCTTCAGGTACGCGTAGTGCTGCGGCGTGAGCTTCACACCCTGCGGCGGCACCAGGTCGGTGAACGGATCGTGCGGCTTGGGCAGGTGCGCGTGCACCGCGCGCATCACGCCCTCGGTGTCGTGCGGCCCGGTGACCGCAAGCACGCTGGGGTGCGCCGCCTGCACGACGCCATCCTTGGCGCCAAGACAGCCGGTGACGATCACCTTGCCGTTCGCGCTCAAGGCCTCGCCGATGGCGCCGAGCGACTCCTCGACCGCGGCATCGATGAAGCCGCAGGTGTTGACGATGACGAGATCCGCCCCGCCGTAGTCCTTCGCCGTGGCATATCCCTCGGCGCGCAGCTGGGTGAGGATGCGCTCGGAATCGACCAGGGCCTTGGGGCAGCCCAGGGACACGAACCCTATCTTGGGGACCACTACTTCTTGTCGGGCTCGGACTTGCCCTGCGGCTGCGCCGGGAATCCGGGGAGGGAGAAGCCCGCGAACATGCTGCGCGCCTGGTTCTGCATCTGGTCCTGGAACTGCGCGAACACCTTCTGGCTCTGCTCGATGTAGGCCTGCATCAGGCTCTGCATGGCCGGGCCCTGCAGGTTCATGAATTGCGCCCACAGGTCCTGCGAGACGCGCGAATTGTCGCCGTAGATCTTCTGCGACTGGTCCTGCAGCGCCTTCTGCATCTGCTGGAAGGCGTCGATGTTCTTCTCCAGGTAAGAGCCCATGAAACCCTGCATGGCGCCGCCGTAGGAGCGGATCATCTGCGACAGCAGATCCGAGGAGAACATCGGCACCGTGCCCGATTCCTCCTCGAGGATGATCTGCAGCAGGATCGGGCGCGTCAGGTCGTCGCCCGATTTCGCGTCGACGACGCGGAAGTCCTCCTGCTTGAGCACCATCTGCTTGACGTCGGCGAGCGTGATGTAGCTCGAGGTCTTGGTGTCGTACAGGCGCCGGTTGGGGTACTTCTTGATCAGCCGCTGGCGGCTGTCGGTCTTGACGTCTTCGGGAAGCGCGGCCATGGGGAAGTCTACTCCTTAGTACATGTGCTGGCCGCCGTTGATCGAGATGTTCGCCCCGGTCACGAACGCGGCCTCTTCCGAGCACAGGTAGATGATGAGGCCCGCCACTTCGTCGGGCTTGCCCAGCCGCCCGACGGGAATCTGCGGCAGGATCTTGGAATCGAGGATCTCCTTCGGGATCGCGGTCACCATCTGGGTGCCGATGTAGCCCGGGGAGATGGTGTTGATGGTGACGTTCTTCTTCGCCACTTCCAGCGCCAGCGCCTTGGTGAAGCCGTGGATGCCGGCCTTCGCCGCGGAGTAGTTGGTCTGGCCGAAGGCGCCCTTCTGCCCGTTCACCGAGGACACGTTGATGACGCGGCCCCAGGTGCGCTCCACCATGCCGTCCATCACCTGCTTGGTCATGTTGAAGCACGAATCCAGGTTGGTGCGCATGACGGCGTCCCAGTCCGCCTTGCCCATCTTCTTGAACGTCATGTCGCGCGTGATGCCGGCGTTGTTGACGAGAATGTCGATGGCGCCGACGTCGGCGGCGATCTTCTGCACCTTCGCCGCGCAATCGTCGAAGTCCGCCACGTCCACCGGGTAGGCGCCGAAGGCATAGCCCTGCGACTTCATCTCGTCGAGCCAGGACTTGTACTTGGTGTTCGACGGCGAGTAGGTCACCACCACCTTGTAGCCGGCGTCGGCCATCTTCGTCGAGATCGACTCGCCCAAACCGCCCATGCCGCCGGTGACGACGGCGATCCGCTTCTGCGCCATGTGCCCTCCCCTCCTCCGAATCGAGTCTACACCATCACATCATGTGCATGCCGCCGTTGACCGAGATGTTGGCGCCGGTGATGTAGCCCGCGTCCTCGGAAGCGAGGAACGCCACCACCGCGGCGATCTCTTCGGGCTTCGCCAGGCGCCCCATCGGGATCGACGCGACGATCTGCGCGCGCACCTCGGCGCGAATCGCCATCACCAGGTCGGTCTCGACGTAGCCCGGCGACACGGTGTTCACGGTCACGCCCTTTCTCACCACCTCCTGCGCGAGCGCCTTGGAAAAGCCCGCCATGCCGGCCTTGGCCGCAGAGTAGTTGGTCTGCCCGAACTGCCCCTTGATGGCGTTCACCGAGGAGATGTTGATGATGCGTCCCCAGCCGCGCTCCACCATGCCGTCGATCACCTGGCGCGTGACGTTGAACACGCTGTTGAGGTTCGTGTTGATCACCGCCATCCAGTCCTGCTCGGTCATGCGCTTGAAGATGCTGTCGCGCGTGATGCCGGCGTTGTTGACGAGGATGTCCACCGGGCCGACCACCGCGCGCACCTGGTAGAACATCTGCGCGCAGCTCTCGAACTCGGACACGTCGCCCTCGGCGGCGTGCACGCGCATGCCCTCGCCGCGCATCGCCGCCAGCCACTCGGCTTTCTTGTCGTAGTCCGGCAGGCATCCCGCCACCACCGTGTGCCCCGCCGCGCCCAGGCGCCGGCAGATCGCCGTGCCGATGCCGCCCATGCCGCCGGAGACGAAGGCGACGCGCGCCTTCCCCGGCCGCGCCTGCGCCCCGGCGGCTTTCTCCCGCTCCAGCACCGCGCTCATCGCTCCACCGCCAGCGCCACGCCCATGCCGCCGCCGATGCACAGCGAGGCCAGGCCCTTCTTCGCGTCGCGCTTTGCCATCTCGTGCAGCAGCGTCACCAGGATGCGGCAGCCCGAGGCGCCGATCGGGTGCCCGAGGGCGATGGCGCCGCCGTTCACGTTCACCTTCGACGTGTCCCAGCCCATCTGCCGGTTGACGGCGATGGCCTGCGCGGCGAAGGCCTCGTTGATCTCCATCAGGTCAAGGTCCTTCGGCTCCCAGCCGGCGCGCGCCAGGCAGCGCTTGGAGGCCGGCACCGGCCCCATGCCCATGTACTTCGGGTCGACGCCCGCCGAGGCGAAGGACTTGATGCGCGCGAGGGGCTTCAAGCCGAGCT
>JAOUGZ010000499.1 GCA_029865405.1 Betaproteobacteria bacterium | reverse complement strand
AGCGCGTCGATGCGCGCCAGCAGCGCCGCCTCGTCGCCGCGGTGCAGGTACCCGAGGCGCGCGCAATTCAGGGTCACCACGCCCACCGAGCCGGTCTGCTCGGCCGAGCCGAACAGGCCGTTGCCGCGCTTGAGGAGCTCGCGCAGGTCGAGCTGCAGCCGGCAGCACATCGAGCGCACCATGTTCGGCTCGAGATCCGAATTGACGAAGTTCTGGAAGTACGGCAGCCCGTACTTCGCCGTCATGGCGAACAGCGCCTGCGTGTTCGGGCCGTCCCAGTCGAAATCCTTCGTGATGTTGTAGGTCGGGATGGGGAAGGTGAACACGCGCCCCTTGGCGTCGCCCGCGGTCATCACCTCGATGTAGGCGCGGTTGATCATCGCCATCTCGGGCGCGAGCTCGCCGTAGGTGAACGGCATCGCCTCCCCCGCGATCACCGGCACCTGCGCCTTCAGGTCCTCGGGGCAGGTCCAGTCGAACGTGAGATTGGTGAACGGCGTCTGCGTGCCCCAGCGCGAGGGCACGTTCAGGTTGTAGACCAGCTCCTGGATGCACTGCTTCACCTCGGCGTAGGCGAGGCGGTCCTGCCTCACGAAGGGCGCCATGTAGGTGTCGAACGAGCTGAACGCCTGCGCGCCCGCCCACTCGTTCTGCAGCGTGCCGAGGAAGTTGACGATCTGGCCGACGGCGCTGGAAAGATGCTTCGCGGGCGCGGCTTCGACCTTGCCGGGGACGCCGTTCAGCCCTTCGGCGAGCAGCGTGCGCAGCGACCAGCCCGCGCAGTAGCCGGCGAGCATGTCGAGGTCGTGGATGTGGATGTCGCCCTCGCGGTGCGCGCGCCCCGCCTCCGGCGGATAGACGTGCGACAGCCAGTAGTTCGCCGTCACCTTGCCGGCGACGTTGAGGATCAGGCCGCCGAGGGAGTAGCCCTGGTTGGCGTTGGCGTTGATGCGCCAGTCCTGGCGCTCGAGGTATTCGTTCATCGAGGCGGCGACGTCCACCACCGTGCGCCGGTCCGCGCGCAGGCGCTTGTGCTGCTCGCGGTAGACGATGTAGGCGCGCGCCGTGGCGAGGTGGTCGGCCGCGATCAGCACCTGCTCGGCGACGTCCTGGATGTTCTCGATGGTGGGCGTGGCGCCGCGGAAGCGGTGCGCGATCACCTTGACGGCCTGCGCAGCGAGCGCCGCGGCCTGCGTGTCGCCGAACTCGCCGGTCGCGGCGCCGGCGCGCGCCAGCGCGGCGGCGATCTTGCCGGCGTCGAAGGCCGCGAGCGTGCCATCGCGCTTGATCACCGCGCGCGGCAGCGCCATCCGCGTTCCTGCCGGTGCCCTACTTATAGTGGTTTCCACAATTCCCTCCACAACATGTTGTTATTGGAGGGCACACTCTAGCCGCGGGGGCGGGGGCGGGGTCAATGCCCCGCGTTGACGGGAATCAATTCTGCGGCGCAGGAAGCGCCGGCTCGCAGTGCAGCAATTCGCGCAGGCCCTCGCCGACGACGATCAGCAGGCGATCGCCGTGGCGGCCGAGGGCGCGCGTCAGGCGCTCGAGCTCGTGGTGCGGGCCGAGCGTCTCGCAGGCGAGCACGATGCGCGTGCGCGAGCGCCGCAGCACGGCCTGCAGCGGGCGCACGAGACGCCGTGCCAGCGCGCGGTCGAGTACGCCGGTGATGCGCACCGCGATCTGCGGCTCGGCGCGCGCCGGGCGGTGCAGCGCGAGGCGCACCGCGCCGCGCCGGCGCCAGCCCTGCAGCGAACGGCGCAGCCGCGCGAGCGCACGCTCGGGGGTCATCGCGGCACGCCGGGTTAACGCGCCGAAATGCCGCTCGGCGTAGTCGCGCATGGCGAGCCCGGATATCCAGTCGTTCACCGCCAGCGGCAGGAGGCGGGGGCGCGCGAGCGGCAGGCTGCGCAGGAAATGCCAGATGCGTGCCGGCCCTCCCCGCGCGATGCCGCGCGTGAGCAGTCGCCACACGATGCCGGCTGCCTCCATCGGCCGCTCGCGCACCAGCTGCGCGGGCGTGCCGAAATGCGCGAGCTTGTTGCGAATGCGCTCGGCGATGCCGCCGTCGGCGAGCAGCTGCGCGTACAGCCGCTGGTAGCCGGCGGTGAGCTGCGCGAGGCTCATCGACTTGGGCACGATGTTGGTGCGCGCGCGCGTGTTATCGCTGTGCGCGGCCTCTTCGACCAGGCGTCCTTCGCGCCGCAGCCGCTCGTACAGAGGCGTTTTCGGCAGCGCCGTAAGCAAGCCGACCATCGCCACCATGATGCCGCTGTCGAGGATGAAGCGGCGCTGCTGCTCGAACACGGCCGGCGTATCGCGGTCGAAGCCGACGATGAACCCGCCGAGAACGTCGATGCCCGCGGCATGGATGCGGCGCACCGCCGCGAGCATGTCGCCCGCGGTGTTCTGCGGCTTGCCCGCTTCGCGCAACGTCTGCGCGTCGGGCGTCTCCAGCCCGACGAAGGCCCACTCGAAGCCCGCGGCGCGGAACTGCGCGAGCAGGGCGGGATCCTGCGAGAGGTTCAGCGAGGCTTCGGTGCCGAAGCGCATGCGCCGCCCGTGCCGGTCCTGGTAGGCGGCGAGCAGGTCCAGCGTCTCGCGCGCCTTCGCCTTGTTGCCGATGAAGTTGTCGTCGACGAAGAACACCTTGCGCGCCCCGAGGCGGCGCAGGCTGTCGAGCTCGCGCTCGATCTGCGCCGGCGCCTTGTAGCGCGGCTTGCGCCCGAACATGACGATGATGTCGCAGAACTCGCAGTTGAACGGGCAGCCGCGTGAGAGCTGCAGGCTGGCGGTGGAGTAGGCGCCGAGCTTGAGCAGGTCGAAGCGCGGCACGGGCGAATCCTTGAGCGCAACGTTGCCGGTTTCGCGATACAACGCTTGCGGCACGCGGCGCTCGAGGTCGGCGCAGAACCGCGGCCAGATGTACTCCGCCTCGCCGGCGACGACGTGGTCGGCGAGGCCGGCGTATTCCTCCGGGCAGAGCGACGCGTAGCTGCCGCCGGCGACCACGCGGTAGCCCGCTTCGCGGTAGTAGCGCAGCAGCTGCTTCTGCCGCGGCGCCTGCACGCCCATGCCGCC
>JAOUGZ010000497.1 GCA_029865405.1 Betaproteobacteria bacterium | reverse complement strand
CTTCGCCACCGCGAGCGTTTCCTCGACCACGTCGCGCATGACGTCGCGAATGCCCGGCCCCGCGATCATCTTCCCGTAGGGCAGCTGCGTGATGGCGGAAAGCGCGTTGTAGGCGCAGTTCACCACCAGCTTCGCCCAGAGCTCGCCCGCCACGTTGTCCGAGATCGCGACGGGCACGCCGGCGCCCTCGAACCACGCCTTCACCTGCTCGAGCATGCCCGCCGGCAGCTTCGACCCGAGCTCGCCGATCACCAGGTCGCCGCGGCCATGGTGCTTGAGGTGCCCCGGGCCGGCCATCTCGGTGGCGACGTAGACCACCGCGGGAATCACCGCTTGGGCGATGCGCGCCTGGATGCGCTCGGTGTTGTCGACGCCGTTCTGCAGGTTCACCACGAGCGCGCCGGCATCGAGATACGGGGCCATCTGTTCCGCGGCGCTTTCCGTGTCGGTGGACTTGACGCAGAACAGCACCAGCCGGCTTCCGCGCACGGCCGACGCCTCGGTGCTGGCCTCGACCGGGACATGCTCGTCGAACTTCAGGCCCTCGAAGCGCAGGCCCTGCGCCCGGAACGCTTCGACATGGATCGGCCGGCCAATCAGCGTCACCGCGTGCCCGGCGCGCGCGAGCATGCCGCCGTAGAAGCAGCCCACCGCGCCCGCGCCGAGCACCGCGACCTTGATCCGCGCCTTGTCTGCCATCGGCGCCAATATATACTGCGGCGATGTCCGTCCATTCGCTCACCGCTCGCCCCGCCGCCGACCCGATCCGGGAGGCGAAGATCCACCTCGCCGCCGCGCACCGCCTGGCCGTGCTGCACGAGCTGGAGGAGGGGATCGACAACCATTTCACCGTGACCGTCCCCGGCGCGACGGACCGCTACCTGATCCTGCCCTTCGGCCTGCATTGGTCCGAGGCCAGGGCGAGCGACATGATCGTGTTCGACGAGTCCGGCCGGACGCTCGAAGGCGAGGGCGTGGTCGAGCTCTCCGCGCAGTGCATCCACGCGCCGATCCATCGCCTGACCGGGGCGCGCGTGGTGCTGCACACGCACCAGACCTGGGCGCTCGCGCTCAACATGCTGAAGGACAACCGCCTGCTCCCCGCGAGCCAGACCGCGGCCTACTTCCACGGCCACGTCGCCTACGACGACACCTATGCGGGCACGGCGGACTTCGTCGAGGAGGGCGAACGCCTCGCGCGCCTGATCGGCGACAAGCACGTGCTGTTCATGAAGAACCACGGCGTGCTGGTCGTGGGCGACACGGTCGCGCAGGCCTATCGGCGCATCTACAAGCTCGAGCGCGTCTGCCGCGCGCAGGTGCTGGCGATGGGCACCGGCAGGCCGCTCGACGTGCTCTCGGACGAGATCGCGGCGCAGGTGCAATCGCCGCCCGTGGACGAGCGCCACTCGCGCGCCGAGCGCGAGCGCCTGTACTTCGAGGCGATGATGCGGGTGCTCGACCGGGAGAATCCCGGCTACGCCGACTGACTCCGGGCGCGAGGCCCTCGCCGCGGCCGCCACGCGCGGCGGCGATGCCGTTCATCATGGCGGCGACGCTGATCGACATGATGGCGATCGGCATCATCATTCCCGTACTGCCGGCGATGGTCGGCGAGTTCACCGGCTCGCAGGTGCACCAGGCCTATTGGTATGGCGTCGTCACCTTCGCCTTCAGCCTGGCGAATTTCTTCGGTTCACCGTTCCTCGGCGCGCTGTCGGACAGCCGCGGCCGCCGCACGGTCCTGCTGCTCGGATTTTGCGGCATGGCGTTCAGCTTCCTCGCCACCGTGCTCGCCACCGCGCTGTGGGTGCTCGTCGCGGTGCGCGTGGTGAGCGGGGCGATGCAGGCCAACATTTCCGTCGCCAACGCCTACGTCGCCGACATCACGCCGCCCGAGATGCGCGCCAAGCGCTTCGGCATGCTCGGCGCGATGTTCGGCATCGGCTTCATTCTCGGCCCGGTGCTGGGCGGCCTGCTGGGCGCGATCGACCTGCGCCTGCCGTTCTTCGTCGCGGGCACCCTGGCGCTGTGCAATCTCGCCTACGGTTATTTCGTTCTGCCCGAGTCGCTGCCGCCGGAGCGCCGGCGCGCGTTCGAGTGGCGCTCGCTCAATCCGGTGGGCGCGCTGCGCGGTCTGGCGCAGACCCGGGGCGTGGGATTGCTGGTGGCGGTGATTGCGTGCAGCGGCCTCGCGCAATTCGTGCTGTACACGACCTGGGTGCTCTACACGACGTTCAAGTTCGGCTGGGGACCGCTGGAAAACGGCTGGTCGCTGGCAGCGGTCGGTCTGGTTTCGGCTATCGTGCAGGGCCTGCTGCTCGGCCGCCTGCTCAGGATCTTCAGCCCGCGGCGCCTGGCGGTGCTGGGGCTGCTCTCGTCGACCGTCGCGTTCGTGCTGTGGGGCGCTGCGACCGAGGGCTGGATGATGTTCGCGATCATCTTCGTCAACCTGCTCGGCGTCACCGTCGCGGCCTCGATCCAGAGCCTGATCTCGCAGGCGGTGGACGCACGTAGCCAGGGACAGGCGCTGGGCGCCGCGGGCGGCCTCAACAGCCTGATGGCGGTGGTCGCGCCGGCGATCGGCGCGCCGCTCCTCGCGCTGGTGTCGCACCTGCCCCAGGGCGACTGGCGCATCGGAACGCCGTTCTATTTCTGCGCCGCGCTGCAGGCGGCGGCGCTCGCGCTCGCCGTAATCCACTTTCGCGGCGAACGCCGCGCGCGGCTCGCCGGCTAGCCGCGCCGCGCGAAGAATTCGAGCAGCACCCGCACCACGGCCTCGGGCTGCTCCTGCTGCACCCAGTGCCCCGCGCCCTCGACGAGGCGCACGCCCTGGAAGCGGGCACAGCCCTTGTCGCGCATGTCCTCGAGGCTGCCGGGACGCTGGTAGACGCCCCAGTCACTCTTGCCCGCGATGAAACAGGCAGGCACTTCGATCTTTCGTCCGGCGAACAACTGAAACAGGCGCGGCAGCGGCGGCTCCACGCGCGCGCGGTACCACTGCAGGCCGCCCTGCAGGCCGGTGCGGCCGAACTCCGCGCTGTACACGGCGAGCTCGTCCTCGGTGAGCCAGCGGCAGGCGGCGAT
>JAOUGZ010000049.1 GCA_029865405.1 Betaproteobacteria bacterium | reverse complement strand
GATCTCGCTTCTTCAGAAGCGTTCCGGCAATCCGTTCACTGAGGGCTCGCGCGAGCTGTTCGATCTGGCGGGGCAGGGACGCATCGACGTCTTTTTCCTGGGCGGGGCGCAGATCGACGGCGAG
Organism: Betaproteobacteria bacterium; assembly: GCA_029865405.1. The sequence continues at coordinate 11,023 of JAOUGZ010000049.1, read as the reverse complement.
GGGAACATCAATCTGGTGGAGGCCGAGGGCAAGCGCTTCCCCGGCTCGTTCGGCTCCGCGTTCATGTACTTCACGGCGGGCAAGACGATCCTGTTTCGCGAGGAGCACTCGCCACGCGTGCTGGTGAAGAAGGTGGACTACGTGTCGGCGCCGGGCTGGAGCGCGCCGGAGGTCGAGCGGCGCGGCGGGCCGGCGGCGCTGCTCACCGGAAAGGCGCTGTTCGCATGGCAGAAGGAGAAAAAGCGATTCCTCCTGCAAAGCGTGCATCCCGGCAGCAGCGCGGAAGACGTGAGGGCGAATACCGGATTCGACTACGACGAGCCGGCGCGAGTGCCGGAGACCCTGGCGCCGGCCTTGGCAGAGCTGGCGGCGCTGCGCGGGCCGGTGGCGACGGTAATCGCGGAGAACTATCCGGAGTTCGCGCGGCGGGTGTGGGGCGCACCCGCTCGATCCGCAGCGATATAGCATCCACACAGCCAAGAGGAGTCGACCATGGCCGTATTGCGGATTGCGAGGATGGGTAACCCGGTGCTGGCGCAGGTTGCGGCGCCGGTCGCGGATCCGGGCGCACCGGAAATCCGGCGCCTCGCTGCAGACATGATCGAAACACTCGAAGACATCGGCGCGAGCGGCCTCGCCGCGCCGCAAGTGTTCGACAGCCGGCGCGTCGTGGTCTACCGCATGATCGCCGCGCGCATTCCCGAGGGCTCGGGAATCGAGCCGCGACCCTGGACGGTGATGATCAACCCGGTGATCACCCCCAAGTCCGCGGACAAGACGCCGGTGTGGGAGCGCTGCCTGTCGATTCCGGGACTGCATGGCAAGGTGCCGCGGCATCAGCGCATCGCGATCAGTTACCAGACGCTCGAGGGGGAAACCGTGTCCCATGACGCGCACAGTTCCTGGGCAGCGCTGCTGCAGCACGAATGCGACCACCTCGACGGCATCGTCTACCCGATGCGGATGACGGACCTTGGGCTGCTCGCCTACAACGAAGAACCCGGGCAACTCGCGCGCGAGATCGCGGCGGACCCGAACGGCATCGATCCCCTGTTCGTCGATCTCGTGGCGCGCTGGCCGGGGCGCGGTCGCTGGTTCGGCGCCGCTAGCTCGTCTGCGACCACTTGAGCGAGCGGCGCACCGCCTCGCGCCACCTCGCCATCAGCTCGCCGCGCCGCGCCGCCTCCATGCGCGGCTCGAAGCGCTTTGCCGCCTGCCACTGCGCCGCGATCTCGTCGCGCGATTTCCACAAACTGACCGTCAGCCCGGCGAGGTAGGCGGCCCCCAGCGCCGTCGTCTCCAGCACCTTTGGCCGCACGACCGGCACCCCCAGCAAATCCGCCTGGAACTGCATCAGCAAGTCATTCGCCGTGGCCCCGCCGTCGACACGCAATTCCTTCAAAGTCTCCCCCGAGTCCTTCTGCATCGCCTCCAGGACGTCAGCGCTCTGAAAGGCGATCGACTCTAAGGCCGCACGCGCGATGTGCGCGCGCGTCGTCCCGCGCGTCAACCCAAAAATCGAACCGCGCGCCTCGGCATCCCAGTGCGGCGCTCCCAGCCCGGTAAAGGCCGGCACGATGTAGACGCCGCCCGAATCCAGGACGCTGTTCGCCAGCGCCTCGACCTCCGCCGACGAACTGAAAAACCCCAGCCCGTCGCGCAGCCACTGCACCACCGCCCCCCCGACGAACACGCTCCCCTCCAAGGCGAATTCCTTCTCCTTATAGTGCGCGCAAGGCGTGGACACCAGCCCGTGCGCCGACTGCACCATCTCGCCGCCCGTATGCAGCAGCATGAAGCAGCCGGTGCCGTAGGTGTTCTTCGCCATGCCCGGCGCGTGGCAGGCCTGCCCGAACATCGCCGCTTGCTGGTCGCCGGCGACGCCGCCGATGATGAGCGCCTCCCCGAACACGGACTTCGGCACGATGCCGAAGGCGTGCGCCGAAGGGTGCACGTCGGGCAGGATCGCGCGCGGCACGCGCAGTAACCGCAGCAGCTCCTCGTCCCAGTCCTGCGTGTGGACATTGAACAGCATGGTGCGCGAAGCGTTCGAGACGTCGGTGACGTGCGTTCGATTGCCCGTGAGCTGCCACACGAGCCAGGTATCGACGGTGCCGAAAGCGAGCTCGCCCCGCTCGGCGCGCCCGCGCGCCCCGGGAATGTTGTCGAGCAGCCAGGAGATCTTGGTGGCGCTGAAGTAGGGATCGATCACCAGCCCGGTGCGCTCGCGCACCAGGCTCTCGGCGCCCGCTTCCTTCAGCTCGCGGCACTGCGCCGCGGTGCGCCGGTCCTGCCAGACGATGGCGTTCGACACGGCCTCGCCGGTCTGCCGGTCCCACAACAAGGTGGTCTCGCGCTGGTTGGTGATGCCGATAGCCATCACGTCCTTCAGCGGCAGCCCGGCCCGCGCCAGCGCTTCGCGCGCCACCTCGCGCTGCGTCGCGAGGATCTCGCGCGGATCGTGCTCGACCCAGCCGGGCTGGGGAAACACCTGCGCGAACTCGCGCTGCGCCACGCTCACCGGCGTGCCGAGCTCGTCGAAGACGATGGCGCGCGAGCTGGTGGTGCCCTGGTCGAGCGCGAGGATGTGGCGCATGCAGTTATTCTACTGACGCGTAGCGCGCGGCGAGATGCGCGAAATCGCGCAGCGAACGCGTGGCGTCGAACGGCCCGCGCATTTCCTCCGCCAGCAGCGTGGCGACGCGCGGCCCGACTTCCGCCGCAAGGCGCGCATCAAGGAACAGGAGCCTCGAGCGGCGCGCGAGCACGTCTTCCACGCTGCGCGCGTATTCGTGGCGCACGGCGAAGCGCACCATGGCTTCCGACAGGCCGGGCGCGAGTTCCCGCTCCGCGCCGGGCAGCGTCTGCACGATGTCAGCCTCGGTGCCGTAGAGATGCAGGCCCGGCGCCTCGCTCAACGCTTTCCCGCTCTTTGCAGGCGCCCCCACGACCTGCAGCGCCGCCGTGGCGCCGGCCGCGCGCGGCGGCAGGAGCCCGCCGGCCATGGCGTGCTGCAGCACGTCTTCAGCCATCGCGCGGTAAGTGGTCCACTTGCCGCCCGTCACCGTGACGAGTCCCGAGCGTTCGACGAGAACCGCGTGCTCGCGCGACAGCGCCTTGGTGTCGCCGGGGTCCTCGTCCGGCGGCTTGACCAGCGGCCGCAAGCCGACCCATACGGAGCGGACGTCAGCCCGGGTGGGCGCGCGCGCCAGGATCCCCGCCGCCTCGCCGAGGATGAAGCGGACCTCCTCGTCGAAGGGCTCGGGCTCGGCCGCGAGGTCGCTGCGCGGCGTGTCCGTCGTGCCGAGGATCGTCTTGCCCAGCCAGGGCACCGCGAACAGCACGCGCCCGTCCGCGGTCTTGGGCACCAGCACGGCGCGCTCGCTCGGCAGAAAGTCCCGGTCGACGACGATGTGCACGCCCTGGCTCGGCGCAAGCGAGTCGCTGCAATCGGCGCGGTCCATGCGCCGCACGGTATCGACCCAGACGCCCGCAGCGTTCACCACGCAGCGTGCGCCGATCCGGTATTGGCGGCCGCCGGCGCGATCTTCCGCCACCACGCCATTGACTTTGCCGGCGCCGTCATGCGTCAGGCCGACGGCGGCGCAATGATTGACCACGAGCGCGCCGCGCGCGATCGCGGTGCGCGCGAGCGCCACCGCGAGACGCGCATCGTCGAACTGGCCGTCCCAGTATTGCAGCGCGCCAGCCAGGCCGTCGCTGCGCAGCCCGGGCACGCTCGCCAGCGCGGTGCGGCTACCGAGAAACGCAGTGCGTCCGAGTCGGCCGCCGCCGCCGAGCAGGTCGTACAGCATGAGCCCGGCGCCGTAGAACCAGCTATCGAACCAGCGCCCGCGCGCGCCGTAGAGCGGCAGGACGAAGGCAAGCGGCTGCACCAGGTGAGGCGCGTTGCGCAGCAGATGGGCGCGCTCGCGCAGCGCCTCGCGCACCAGCGCCACGTTGCCCTGGGCGAGGTAGCGCACGCCGCCATGCACCAGCTTGGTCGCGCGCGAGGAGGTGCCCTTGGCGAAGTCCTCGGCTTCCACCAGCGCCACCGATAGCCCGCGCGCGGCGGCGTCCAGCGCCACGCCGAGGCCGGTGGCACCGCCGCCGATCACCACCAGGTCGAGCGTGGGGGCGCGCTCGAGCCGCGCGAGCAGCGCGTCGCGCGACGGCTGCCCCTCGTTCATCGCGCGCCTTCGACCGCGGCCTTGTCGATGGCGAGGTCGATCTTGACGCCGCTCTCGGCGCAGATGCGCTGCAATCGCTCCGGCGGCGCGACGTCGGTCACGAAATGGTCGACCTCCGAGATGTGCCCGATGCGCACCGGCGCCGAGCGGTCGTACTTCAGGGCATCGGCGACCAGGATCACGCGGCGCGCCGACTCGACGATCTTGCGCGACACCTCGACCTCGCGGTAGTCGTAGTCGAGCAGCCCGCCGTCCTCGTCGATCGCCGAGGTGCCGATGATGGCGTAGTCGACCTTGAACTGGCGCAGGAACTCGACTGCCGGGGCGCCGACGATGCCGCCGTCGGCGTGGCGCAGCACACCGCCCGCCACGATCACCTCGATGTCGTCGTAGCCGCGCAGGATGTTGACCACGTTCATGTTGTTGGTGATCACCATCAGCCCCTTGTGGCCGCGCAGCGCGAAGGCCACCTGCTCGGTGGTGGTGCCGATGTTGATCAGCAGGGAGCAGTCGTTGGGGATCAGCTCGGCGGCCTTGGCGCCGATGCCGCGCTTGGCGTCGGTGGCGAGCTGGCGGCGTGACTCGTACGCCAGGTTCACCACGCCGGAGGGCAGCATCGCGCCGCCGTGATAGCGCTGCAACAGGCCCTGGTCGCAGAGCTCGTTCAGGTCCTTGCGGATCGTCTGCGGGGTGACCGCGAAGCGCGCGGCGAGCGAATCGACGTCCAAGCGGCCCGCGTCGCGGGCGAGCGAAAGGATGTCCGCTTGGCGTGGCAGAAGGGGCATTGCATCGGGCTCCGGCGACAGAATTCTAACAGCAACATTTTCGATTTATTTCGAATGACGCAATGCAGCAAGGATTTGTGGCGTATTGACATTCGTTTGCTTTCGAATCTACGATGCTTTCGCAGCTCAACCTAGGAGGGGATATGAAAAGCTACACGACGCCGGCGCGGGCCCTCGCGCTCGCCGTGGCCATGGCGTTCGCGCCGCTGGCGCAGGCAGGGATGAACGAGGCGAAGCAGTGGGTGGACAAGGAGTTCCAGCCTTCGGTGCTGACCAAGGCACAGCAGCTCAAGGAAATGGAATGGTTCGTCAACGCGGCGAAGCCGTTCAAGGGCCTCGAGATCAACGTGCTCTCGGAGACCATCCCGACCCACGAGTACGAATCGAAAACGCTGACCAAGGCGTTCTTCGAGATCACCGGCATCAAGGTCAACCACCAGCTGCTCGGCGAGGGCGAGGTGGTGCAGGCGGTGCAGACCCAGATGCAGACCAACCGCAACCTGTACGACGCCTACATCAACGACTCGGACCTGATCGGCACGCACTCCCGCCTGCAGTCGGCTGTGAACCTGTCCGACTGGATGGCGGGCGAGGGCAAGGACGTTACGCTGCCGACGCTCGACGTGAACGACTTCATCGGCAAGTCCTTTACCACCGGCCCGGACGGCAAGCTCTACCAGCTGCCCGACCAGCAGTTCGCGAATCTGTACTGGTTTCGCTACGACTGGTTCAAGCGTCCCGACCTGAAGAAGGCGTTCAAGGACCGTTACGGCTACGAGCTCGGCGTGCCGGTCAACTGGTCGGCCTACGAGGACATCGCCGAGTTCTTCTCGGTGCACGTGAAGCAGATCGACGGCAAGCGCATCTACGGCCACATGGACTACGGCAAGCGCGCGCCCGACCTGGGCTGGCGCATGACCGACGCGTGGCTCTCCATGGCAGGCTCCGGCTCCAAGGGCATTCCCAACGGCCGCCCAATCGACGAGTGGGGCATCCGCATGGAAGAGGGCTCGTGCAATCCGGCCGGCGCCTCGGTGTCGCGCGGCGGCGAGACGAACGGGCCCGCCTCGGTGTACGCCATCCGCATGTGGGACGAGTGGCTGCGCAAGTACGCGCCCCCGGGCGCGGCCGACTACGACTTCTACCAGTCGCTGCCGGCGCTCGCGCAGGGCAACGTGGCCCAGCAGATCTTCTGGTACACGGCGTTTACCGCTTCGATGGTGGCGGCGAAGAAGGACGGCAACAACACGGTGGACGACAGCGGCACGCCCCTGTGGCGCATGGCGCCTTCGCCGCACGGCCCGTACTGGGTCGAGGGCCAGAAGCTCGGCTACCAGGACGCGGGCTCGTGGACGCTGTTCAAGTCGACGCCGGTCAACCGGAGGAAGGCCGCGTGGCTGTACGCGCAGTTCGTGGTGTCGAAGACCGTCGACGTGAAGAAGAGCCACGTCGGGCTGACCTTCATCCGCGACAGCACGGTCAACCACAAGTCCTTCAGCGAGCGCGCGCCCAAGCTCGGCGGCCTGGTCGAGTTCTACCGCTCGCCCGACCGCGTGAACTGGACGCCGACCGGGGTCAACGTGCCGGACTATCCGAAGCTCGCGCAGCTCTGGTGGCAGCAGATCGGCGACGTGAACTCGGGGGCCTTCACCCCGCAGCAGGCGATGGACCGCCTGGCGAAGGAGATGGACCAGGTGATGGCGCGCATGGAGGAAGCCGACAAGCGCAGCAAGGTGTACGGTGGCTGCGGCCCGCGCCTCAACGCGGAGAAGGACCCCAAGGAGTGGCTCGGCAAGCCCAACGGCCCGAAGGCGAAGCTCGCCAACGAGAAGCCCAAGGGCGAGACGATGGACTACGACGAGCTGGTCAAGCGCTGGGCGAAGCGCTGAGCACGTCGCAGCGGTAATCGGCACGGACGGGAGGCGCATTGTCTTCCGTCCGTGCTAGTTTCCGGACACCTCATGCTTGCACTCAGGGACGTCGCGCGGCGCGTCGACGGCCGGACGCACATCCATCCGACCGGCCTGGAGCTGCGTGCCGGCGGCTTCAACACCCTGCTCGGCACCACGCTCGCCGGCAAGACCACGCTCATGCAGCTGATGGCGGGCCTGCTGCCGCCCAGCGCCGGCCAGGTCTGGTTCGGCGGGCGCGACGTCACCGGCGTGCCGGTGCAAAAGCGCAACGTCGCCATGGTGTTTCAGCAGTTCATCAACTACCCGAATTTTTCGGTGTACGAGAACATCGCTTCGCCGCTGCGCGTCGCGCGGCGACCCGACGCGGAAGTGCGCGCGCGCGTGGGCAAGATCGCCGAGCTGCTGCAGCTCACGCCTTTCCTCGCGCGCCGGCCGGCCGAGCTCTCCGGCGGCCAGCAGCAGCGCACCGCGCTCGCGCGCGCGCTCGCCAAGGACGCGGAACTCGTGCTGCTCGACGAGCCGCTCGCCAACCTCGACTACAAGCTGCGCGAGTCGCTGCGCGAGGAGCTGCCGCGCCTGTTCGCCGACCGCGAGTGCACCGTGGTGTACGCCACCACCGAGCCGGGCGAGGCGCTGCTGCTCGGCGGGCACACGGCGACGCTGCACGAGGGCCGCGTGACGCAGTTCGGCCCGAGCGGCGCGGTGTACCGCGAGCCCGTCGACCTGGTCACCGCGCGCGTGTACTCGGATCCGCCGATCAACGCGGCGCAGGTCACGAAGGCCGACGGACGCATCCGCCTTGCGCAAGGCGTTGAATGGCCGGCGCCGGCCGGGCTCGCCGACGGCGAGTACACGCTCGGCCTGCGCCCGCACCACGTGGTACCCGCGACGAATGACCGCGCGGGCGTCCAGGTCGACTGCAAGGTGCTGATCGCCGAGATCAGCGGGTCGGAAAGCGTGGTGCATTTCGAGCTCGACGGCCTGACCTGGGTGTCGCTGTCGCACGGCGTGCACGGTTTTCGCGTGGGCGACCGCGCGCGCTTCGCCCTGGAGGTCGATCGCGGTTTGTACTTCGCGCTGGACGGCGCCCGGGTCGGGGGCTGAGGCGCCATGGCGCGCATCCGCCTGGAGTCCGTGCGGCACAGCTACCGCGAGCAGCCGGCGAGCGAAGCCGACTGGGCGCTGAAGCGCGTCGACCTCGAGTGGCAGGACGGCGGCGCCTACGCGCTGCTCGGGCCCTCCGGCTGCGGCAAGACGACCCTGCTCAGCATCGTCTCGGGACTGCTGCGCCCGACCTCGGGGCGCGTGTTCTTCGGCGAGCGCGATGTCACTGACCTGGCGCCCGACCAGCGCAACATCGCGCAGGTGTTCCAGTTCCCGGTGGTCTACGACACGATGAGCGTGTACGACAACCTCGCCTTCCCGCTGCGCAATCGCGGCGTGCCGGCGGCCGAGGTCGACGCCCGGGTGCGCGAGGTCGCGGCGCTGCTCGACCTCGAGGCCATGCTGCCGCAGCGCGCGGCCGGGCTCACCGCGGACGGCAAGCAGAAGATCTCGCTCGGGCGCGGCCTGGCGCGCGCCGACGTGAACGTGATCATGTTCGACGAGCCGCTCACGGTGATCGATCCGCACCTCAAGTGGCGCCTGCGCTCGAAGCTGAAGGAGCTGCACCAGCGCATCGGCATGACCATGGTGTACGTGACGCACGACCAGACCGAGGCGATGACCTTCGCCGACCAGGTGGTGGTGATGCATGAAGGGGCGATCGTTCAGGTCGGCACGCCGATCGAGCTGTTCGAGCGGCCGCGACATACCTTCGTCGGCCATTTCATCGGCTCGCCGGGCATGAACGTCCTGCCCTGCGAGATCGAGGCGGGGCAGGCGCGCTTCGCCGGCGTGCCGCTGGCGGCCGCCGAGCGCGCCGCGCCCGGCGCGCGCACGGAGATTGGCGTGCGACCGGAGTTCGTGCGTTTTGCGGAGGCGGGCGTCCCGGTGCGCGTCGCGCGCGTCGCCGACGCCGGGCGCCACCAGATCGTCGAGACGCACCACGGCGACACGGTGATCCGCGTGCTGCTCAAGGAAGGCGAGCGCGTCCCCGGCGAGAACGCGCGCCTCGCCTTCGATCCGGCGCACACGCGGCTGTACGTCGACGGCTGGATGGCCGGGGAGGCGGCGTGAGCGCCAAGCCCGTCAACCCGCGCGCCTGGTGGCTGGTGCTGCCGGTGCTGGTGCTGGTCGCGTTCAACGCCGTCATCCCGCTGATGACGGTGGTGAACTACTCCGTGCAGGAAACTTTCGGCAACAACCAGTTCTTCTTCGAGGGCGTGAAGTGGTACGACGACGTCGTCAACTCGGCGCGCTTCCACGACGCGCTCAAGCGCCAGTTGCTGTTCACCGCGATCATCCTCGCCATCGAGGTGCCGCTCGGCGTGGCCATCGCCCTTGCCATGCCGCGAAAAGGCGCCTGGGCCTCGGTGTGCCTGGTGCTCATGTCGATGCCGCTGCTCATTCCCTGGAACGTGGTCGGCGCCATGTGGAACATCTTCGCGCTGCCCGACATCGGGCTGCTGGGCTGGACGCTGAACAAGCTCGGCTTCGACTACAACTACACGCGCCAGCCCTTCGCCGCCTGGGCGACGCTGATCGCCATGGACGTCTGGCACTGGACGTCGCTCGTCGCGCTGCTCGCCTACGCGGGGCTCTCGGCGATCCCCGACGCCTACTACCAGGCGGCCAAGATCGACGGCGCCTCGGGCTGGGCGGTGTTCCGCCACGTGCAGCTGCCGAAGATGAAGCACGTCCTCACCATCGCGGTGCTGCTGCGGTTCATGGACAGTTTCATGATCTACACCGAGCCCGTGGTGCTCACGGGCGGCGGCCCGGGCAACGCCACGACGTTGCTGTCCATCGACCTGGTGAAGATCGCGCTCGGCCAGTTCGACCTCGGCCCGGCGGCGGCGATGTCGCTGATCTACTTCCTCATCATCCTGCTGCTGTCGTGGGTGTTCTACCGCGTGATGACGCTCGACCAGGATCCGACATGAAACGCATCAAGTGGCTGGTGCCGACGCTCTACATCGTGTTCCTGATGCTGCCGATCTACTGGCTGCTCGCCATGTCGTTCAAGACCACGAACGAGATCCTCGGCGGCTTCACGCTGTGGCCGCAGCAGTTCACCCTGGAGAACTACGCCAAGATCTTCACCGATCCGACCTGGTACACCGGCTACATCAACTCGCTCGCCTACGTGGTGATGAACACGGTGCTGTCGGTGGCGGTGGCGCTGCCCGCAGCCTACGCGTTCTCGCGCTACCGTTTCCTGGGGGACAAGCACCTCTTTTTCTGGCTGCTGACCAACCGCATGGCGCCGCCGGCGGTGTTCGCGCTGCCGTTCTTCCAGCTCTACTCGGCGATCGGCCTCTTCGATACGCACATTGCCGTGGCGCTCGCGCACTGCCTGTTCAACGTGCCGCTCGCGGTGTGGATCCTGGAGGGCTTCATGTCGAGCGTGCCCAGGGAGCTCGACGAGATGGCCTACGTCGACGGCTATCCGTTCTGGCGCTTCTTCCTGCGCATCTTCGTGCCGGCGATCGCCGCCGGCATCGGCGTCGCGGCGTTCTTCTGCTTCATGTTCTCGTGGGTCGAGCTGCTGCTCGCCAAGACGCTCACCTCGGTGGACGCGAAACCGATCGCGGCCACCATGACGCGCACGGCGAGCACCTCGGGATACGAGCTCGGGCTCCTGGCCGCGGCCGGGGCGCTCACCATGATTCCGGGGGCTTTCGTCATCTACTTCGTGCGCAATTACATCGCGAAAGGATTCGCGCTCGGCCGGGTCTGACCCGGGCCGCTCGCAAGCCGCTATGAGCCTTTCCTGGATGGCGTGGACCTGGCAGACGGCGACGTTCTTCGGCGTCATCCTGCTGCTGCTCGTCGGCATGGGCGTCTGGGAAAGGCTCTCGCCGGGCGGCGCGCCCCGGCGCGGCATTTTCGGATTCCACACGACGCGCGGCGACCGGCTCTTCATCGCGCTGCTGTTCGCCGCCTACATCCATCTTGTCTGGCTTGCGACGACGCGTCTCCCGCTCTGGGGGGCCTCGATCGTCGCGCTGATCGTCGCGGTGCTGGTGTTCCG
>JAOUGZ010000496.1 GCA_029865405.1 Betaproteobacteria bacterium | reverse complement strand
CGGCAGGCGCTTGATGCGGTGCCGCTCCATGAGCCGTACCACCTCGCCGAGCGGCGTGTCCGGGGCCACGCTGTGCGCGGGCTGCGTCATGACCTCGCGCGCCGTGCGCCCGTGGTGCTTGACGAAATCGCGCGCGCGCGACTCGTCGTCGGTGAGCAGCAGCCGCAGCCAGCCCAGCTTGACCCGGTCGGTATCGATTTCCGGCCGCCGGATGAGATCGCCCTCGCTCACGATGCCGAGGATGCGCCCGCCGCCGTCGACCACCGGCAAGCCGCTGATGCGCCGCTCGAGCATGAGCGCGGCGATGTCCATTACCGGGGCTTCGGGCCCCACGGTCACTACGTCTTTCACCATGATGTCGGCGGCTTTCATGCCTGCACGCTAGCGTGTGCCGCGCCCCCCGATTTGATCCTGATCAAGCGCGTGTCGCTTGGGGCCAGGCAGCCCTAGCAGGCGCGCCGGTGGCAGTCCTTCATGGCCCTCAGGACCTCGTCCGCATCGCGCTGCCACCAGTCGCGCTCGGAAAAGATCTCGACCTCGTGCGCGCCGCCGTAGCCGGCCGCCTCCACCCAGGAACGGATGCGCGGCAGGTCGATGACACCCTCGCCCATCATGCCGCGGTCGTTCAGCAGGTCGCGCGTGGGCACCAGCCAGTCGCAGATGTGAAACGCGAGGATGCGCTGCCTGCCGGCCCGCCTGATCTGCTGCTCGAGCTTCGGGTCCCACCACACGTGGTAGACGTCGACCGCCACGCCCAGGCCCTCGCCGAGCGCGTCGCACAGGTCGAGCGCCTGCTCGAGCGTATTGACGCAGGCGCGATCGGCCGCCTGCATGGGGTGCAGGGGCTCGATCGCGAGCGGCACGCCCGCCTGGCGCGCCACCGGCAGAACCTCGGCGATGCCCGCTTTCACCTTCTCGCGCGCCCCCGCCAGGTCCTTCGAGCCGGGCGGCAGGCCGCCCACCACCAGCACCAGGCAACGCGCGCCGAGCGCATGCGCCTCGTCGATCGCGCGCAGGTTGTCGTCCTTCCAGTCCTTCGCGGTGAAAAAGCCCCCGCGGCACAGGCCGCTCACCGTGAGGCCGTGGGCCTTGATCGCGCTCGCCGCCTGCTTCACGCCCATCTCGGCGAGCTTGTCGCGCCAGGGCGCGATGCCGCGAATGCCGTGCCGGGCGCAGCCCTCGATCGCCTGCGCCAGCGTCCACTGCGCCTTCACCGTCGCGGTATTGAGCGAGAGCCGCGCCGGATCGGGCGCGCTAGGCACGGAAGCGCTCGAGCGCGCCGCGATCGACCTCGATGCCCAGGCCCGGCGCCGTCGGCAATTCGAGCCAGCCTTCGCGCTGGCGCAAAGGCTTGTCGACCAGCGCCTCGCGGAAGGGATGCGACGAGCAGTCGTACTCGAACACCGGCTCGTCGGCGAAGAGCGATGGGTTGGCGAGCGGCAGCGCGCCGATGAGGTGCAGCGACGCCACCTGCCCGAGCGCGGATCCCCACACGTGCGGATTGACCTGCACGCCGTGCGCGAGCGCGAGCGCGGCGATGTGGCGGCAGGCGGTGAGGCCGCCCGCCGCGCAGACATCAGGCTGCGCAATGTCGACCGCGCGCGCTTCGAGCAGCTGGCGGAAGCCGAACACGGTGAACTCGTTCTCGCCGCCGGCGACCGGCACGTCGAGCTTCGCGCGCAGCTCGCGGTAGCCGGCGAGGTCCTCGGCCGCCACCGGCTCCTCGTACCAGCGCAGGTCGAGCGGCGCGAGCGCGCGCCCCAGCCGCACCGCGTCGGCGACGCCGTAGGCGTGGTTGGTATCGATCATCAGGCGCAGGCCCTTGCCCTCGACCGCGCGCGCCACTGCCTGCATCACCGCAAGGTCGTCGGCCACGCCGAAGCCGAGCTTGATCTTAAGGAAGCGAAAACCTTCCGCCGCACGCTGCTTCGCCTCGTCGGCAAGGCGCGGTGCCTCGCCCTGCCCCTTCACCCTGTAAAAGCCCGTGGCGTAGATCTGCACGCGATTGCGGTGCGCGCCGCCGAGCAGGCGCCACACCGGCTGGCCCAGGTTCTTCCCGGCGATGTCCCAGAGCGCGATGTCCACGCCGCTGATCGCCGCGATCATGGCTCCCTTCATGCCGTAGTCGCGCGTTTGCATGTACATGCGCTGCCACAGCGGCTCGATCTGCAGGGGGTCGGCGCCGATCAGCAGCGGCTTGAGCGCCGACTCGATCGCCCCGGCCGCGATCTGCGGCGGCTGCAGGCCCTGGCACAGCGCCTCGCCCCAGCCCGTGAGGCCCTCGTCGGTTTCGACCTCCACCAGGCACGCGCCGCGCGCTTTCACCCAGCCCTGCGAGAACGCGAACGGCGTCTCGAGCGGGCGCGCGAGGCAGTGCGTCCTGACGCCCGTGATCCTCATCTCACAGCGTGCCCGGCGGGAACAGCCGCGGCAGGAACAGCACCAGCTGCGGCCACATGATGATCAGCGCCAGCACCGCGAACATCGGCAGCAGCATGATGAGCACGTCCTTCAGCGCGTCCATGAGGCGGATGCCGGCGATGTGCGCCGAGATCATCAGGCATAACCCATAGGGCGGCGTCACCAGGCCGAAGGCGAGCGAGACGATGCCGACCATGGCGAAGTGGATCGGGTCCATGCCGACGCTCTTGGCCAGCGGCTCGAGCACGGTGCCGACGATCACGATCGCCGGGATCGCGTCGAGGAAGCAGCCCACCACGAGGAACACCGCGGCGATGAAGAACCCGGTCGCCACCGGGCCCATGTCCCAAGCGGTCACGCCCGCGAGCAGCGCTTTCGGGATCTGGTAGTAGGCGAGCAGCCAGCCGAAGGCCGAGGCCGTGCCGACGCAGAACAGCGCCACCCCGGTGAGCCGCCCGGTCTCCAGGAGCGCGTGGTGCAGGCCCTTCAGGTCCATCTCGCGGTACACGAACATGGTGAGCGCGCCCGCGTAGAGCACCGCGATGCACGCCGCTTCCGTGGCGGTGAACCAGCCGAAGATCTTGCCGCCGATGATGATCACCGGCGTCATCAGCGCCGGCACGGCGATCACGATCGCCTTGAAGGTCTCGACCAGCGTGGCGCGCGGGTAGGTCGGGTAGTTGC
>JAOUGZ010000048.1 GCA_029865405.1 Betaproteobacteria bacterium | reverse complement strand
TCGTCACCTTCCTCATCTTCGTGCGGCCATTCCTGCTCAAGACGCAGGGCGTCGCCGCGGTGCAGCCGCGCGCGGTGGCGGCGCGCGCCGACTTCGATTGGCCCGAGCCCGACGCGCGGCGCGAATACCTGCGCGTAAAATGGAACGCGCAGGGCGGCCTCGATATCTACCCGACGCAGGATTCGGCGGTGATGACCTCGACGGCCTGGGCCGACGGCCTGGTGGACAACCCGCCCAACCACGCCATCCGGCGCGGCGACACGGTGCGCTTCCTGCCCTACGCGGAGCTCTACGGATGAAGGTGAAGGTGCTTTACTTCGCGTCGTTGCGCGAGCAGCTCGGCACTGCGGGCGAGGAGATCGATCTGCCCGCGGGCGTCGGCACGGTGGCGGCGCTCCGGTCGCACCTGCGCGCGCGCGGCGGCGCCTGGGAGCTGGCACTCGCCGAAACGAAGCTGGTGCGCGCGGCGCTGAACCAGGACATGGTGCCGCCCTCGGCCGCGCTGAAGGCGGGCGACGAGGTGGCGTTCTTTCCCCCGGTGACCGGCGGATGAACATTTCGGTCCAGCGCGAGGACTTCGACGCCGGCGCGGAGATGCGCGCGCTGTCGCGCGACCCGAAGGTGGGGGCGGTGGCGAGCTTCGTCGGCGTGGTGCGCGAGGTCGGCATGACGCTCGAGCACTATCCCGGCATGACGGACAAGGCGCTGCGCAAGATCGTCGAGGAAGCCAAGGGGCGCTGGAAGGTGCTCGACTGCACCGTGATCCACCGCACCGGTGAGTTGAAGCCCACCGACCAGATCGTGCTGGTGGCGGTGGCGAGCGCGCACCGCGGCGACGCCTTTGCCGCGTGCGAGTTCATCATGGATTTCCTCAAGACGCAGGCGCCGTTCTGGAAGAAGGAAGCCGCCGGCTGGGTCGAGGCGCGCGCTAGCGACGACGCAGCCGCCGAGCGATGGACCACGGCAGCTGCGCCAACGCCATCGCGCCGGCGGCGATAGCGAAGATCAGGAGCAGGCGCGCGGGCCAGGGACCCAGCAGTTCGACGATCGACGTCACCTCCGGCTTCGAAGGCCCGAGGAAGCCGTAGTTCCAGCCCGTGGCGAGGTCGATCGGCAGCACGATCGCGACGTAGGCTGCGGTCGCCGCGCAGGCGAGCCCGTAGTCGCGCCACGTCGGCCGGAAGCCGCGCCCGAAGACGTCGTACAGCGGCACCCCGATCGCCATCGCGTGGTAGGCCCAGAAGAACCAGAACGGATACAGCGCCGGCCCTTCGGTGAGCGAAGGCGTGAGCACCGCCTGGGTGCACAGCGCGAGTCCCCAGTAGTACTGGATCGCGCGCAGCGGCCGCCCCAGGCGGTGAGCAGCACGAGCGGCGCGTTCAGCGCCGCGAGATGGCACAGGTGCAGGGGCAGGGTGGTGGGGAAATCTCGCAGCGGCGGCCACAGCAGGTAGGCGTAGGTCGTGACCCAGGCGGCGAGAAAGCCGAGCGCCACCGCGCGCTCGGCCGCGGGCGCCGGCCGGCGCCGGTGCGCGAGGGTCGCGGCGAGCACGAGCGCGGCGATGACCGCGAGCGCCGCCCCGTGCAGCGCCGAGAACGCGCGGAAGGTCTCCACGGGTCGAGTTTAGAATGCCCCGCATGCAGGCTTCGACGTTCGCGGCGGTGGGGGTGGGGGCCATGCTCGGCGCCTGGGCACGCTGGGGGCTCGTCGGCTGGCTCAACCACCTGACGCCGGGCCTGCCGCTGGGAACGCTTGCCGCCAACGTCGGCGGCGGCTACGCCGTGGGCTTCGCGGTGGCATTCTTCGCCGCCCACCCGTCGCTGCCTGCGGAGTGGCGGCTGGCCTGCATCACCGGTTTTCTGGGGGCGCTGACCACGTTCTCGACCTTCTCCGCCGAATCGCTCGGGCTGCTGCAGGCCGAGCGCTATGCGGCGGCGCTGGCGCACTCGGGGGCGCACCTGTTCGGCGCCCTCCTGGCCACCTTCCTGGGGTACGCGAGCTACCGCTACCTCGCTTGAGCGGCGGCGCGGCGGGCCAGGGCGAAGCGCAGAACGAGGTAGCCCACCACGGCCGAGGCGGCCGAGCCGACCAGGATGCCGACGCGCTCGTCCACCGGCAGGTTGGCGACGAACTCCTCCTTGAAGGCGAGGCTGCCGATGAACAGGCTCATGGTGAAGCCGATACCGGTGATCACCGCGACGCCGTAGAACGCCGCCCAGTTGGTGCCCGCGGGCAGGCGCGCGAGGCCGGCCAGCACGAGCGGGGCGGCCGCGAGCACCACGCCGAGCTGCTTGCCCAAGAACAGGCCCGCCGCGATGCCGAAGGTGATGCCGTGGCCCAGGTCGGCGAGCGACATGCCCGCGAAGCTCACGCCCGCATTGGCGAAGGCGAAGAGCGGCAGCACCCCGAAGGCCACCGGCGCGTGCAGGTCGCGCTCGAGCTCGCGCGCTGGCGCGGCCTCGCGCGCCGTGCGCGTGCGCAGCGGGATGGTGAGCGCGAGGAGCACGCCGGCCAGCGTCGCGTGCACGCCGGACTTCAGCACCGCCGCCCACAGCACCAGGCCCACCAGCAGATAGGGCGATATGCGCTTGACGCCGGCGCGGTTCATCAGGACGAGGGCGCCGAAGGCAGCCGCGGCGATGGCGAGCGTGATCGGCGCCGGCGCCGCCGAGTAGAACAGCGCAATGATCAGGATCGCGCCGATGTCGTCCACGATCGCGACGGTGAGCAGGAACACCTTGAGCGACCGCGGCACTCGGTCCCCGAGCAGTGCGAGCACGCCGAGCGCGAACGCGATGTCGGTGGCCGCGGGGATCGCCCAGCCGCGCAGCGCCACCGGATCGCCGGCGTTGAGCGCCGCGTAGATCAGCGCCGGCCCGGCGATGCCGCCGAGCGCGGCGGCGACCGGCAGCAGCGCCTGGCGCACGCTGGAGAGCTCGCCCTCGAGGAGCTCGCGCTTGAGCTCCAGGCCGACCAGGAAGAAGAACACCGCCATGAGGCCGTCGTTCACCCAGAGCAGCAGCGGCTTGGCGATCGCAAACTCGCCGATGCGCACCACGATGGGAATGTCGAGGAACGCGCGGTAAGCGCCCGCGAGGGGCGAGTTAGCAATGGCGAGCGCCGCCAGCGCGGCGGCGAACAGCAGGATGCCAGGCGCCGACTCGGCGTGCAGCAGTCGCTGCACGGCGGAGAGCACGCGCGCCGTCATGGCGTGACGAGGGTCTTCGCCAATTGATTAGTTGTCGATGACGCGGCGCCGCAGTGGCCGGCGCGCAATGCGGATGCGCGCCAGCGAGTAAGTCGCGGCGGGCTTGGCGGGCGCAAAGACTTGCGCGATGAGATTAGCTATCCAGACCAGCATGGTCGAGTCTCCTCCCTATCGAGGTTCGGCCCTCCCGGCGACTGCCGGGCTCTGGTCTGGCTCGCGGACTGACAGGTCCGCCCGCGCGCCCGGGGCCTTTCTGCCCGTAGTGACGACCGCGCGAGTTTGAGCTACTCCCCGGAGGGGGCAACAGCGGGCATGATGGGGGCTCGTGCCTGGACCTCAAGTGCGTTTACGCACCGGCTTGAAAAAGTCTCGCCAGCCCCAAAATCCCCTACATGCGTATCGACAAATTCACCACGCGGCTGCAGGAAGCCCTCGCCGAGGCCCAGAGCCTCGCCGTGGGGCGCGACCACCCCTACATCGAGCCCCAGCACCTGCTCGCGGCGCTCCTTGAGCAGGAAGACGGCGGCGCCGCCTCGATCATCGCCAAGGCCGGGGGAAACCCGGGCGCCCTGAAGAAGGCACTCACCGAGTCCCTCGGCCGTATCGCCAAAGTGGAAGGCACGGCGGGCGAGGTGAGCCTCTCGCGCGAGCTGGCGGCGCTGCTGAACGTCACCGACAAGGAAGCGCAGAAGCGCGGCGACCAGTACATCGCCTCCGAGCTCTTCCTGCTGGCCGCGGCCATCGACAAGGGCGAGATCGGCAGGATGCTGAAGCAGGCGGGCGTCACCCGGGCGGCGCTGGAGAAGGCCATCGAGGAAGTGCGCGGCGGCTATGGAAATGTCACGGGCCCGGCCGACGAGTCGCAGAGGAAAGCCCTCGAGAAGTACACCCTCGATCTCACCGACCGCGCGCGCCACGGCAAGCTCGACCCGGTGATCGGCCGCGACGACGAGATCCGGCGCTGCATCCAGATCCTGCAGCGGCGCACGAAAAACAACCCGGTCCTGATCGGCGAGCCCGGCGTGGGCAAGACCGCCATCGTCGAAGGGCTCGCGCAGAGGATCATCAACGGCGAGGTGCCCGAGTCGCTGAAGCATAAGCGCGTCCTGGTGCTCGACATGGCCTCGCTCCTCGCGGGCGCGAAGTACCGCGGCGAGTTCGAGGAGCGTCTGAAGGCGGTGCTCAAGGACCTCGCCAGGGACGAGGACAACACCATCGTCTTCATCGACGAGCTGCACACCATGGTCGGCGCGGGCAAGGCCGAAGGCGCGATCGACGCCGGCAACATGCTCAAGCCCGCGCTCGCGCGCGGCGAGCTGCATTGCATCGGCGCCACGACGCTGAATGAATACCGCAAATACGTGGAGAAGGACGCCGCGCTCGAGCGCCGCTTCCAGAAGGTGCTGGTGGGCGAGCCGACGGTCGAGGCGACCATCGCCATCCTGCGCGGCCTGCAGGAGAAGTACGAGGTGCACCACGGCGTCGAGATCACCGACCCGGCGATCGTCGCCGCGGCCGAGCTCTCGCACCGTTACGTCACCGACCGGTTCCTGCCGGACAAGGCGATCGACCTGATCGACGAGGCGGCCTCGCGCATCAAGATGGAGATCGACTCCAAGCCCGAGTCGATGGACCGGCTCGAGCGGCGCCTGATCCAGCTGCGGATCGAGCGCGAGGCGGTGAAGAAGGAAAAGGACGAGGCTTCGAAGAAGCGCCTGTCGCTGATCGAGGACGAGATCAAGCGCCTGGAGAAGGAGTACTCGGACCTGGAAGAGATCTGGAAGGCCGAGAAGGCGCAGGTGCAGGGCGCGCAGCACATCAAGGAAGAGATCGAGCGCACGCACCAGCAGATGGCCGAGCTGCAGCGAAAAGGGCAGTACGACAAGCTCGCCGAGCTGCAGTACGGCAAGCTGCCGCAGCTCGAGGCGCAGCTGAAAAGCGCCGAGAAGGCCGACGCCAAGTCGGCGAAGACGAGGCTCGTGCGCACCCAGGTCGGCGCCGAAGAGATCGCCGAGGTGGTGTCGCGCGCCACCGGCATTCCGGTTTCCAAGATGATGCAGGGCGAGCGCGACAAGCTGATCAAGATGGAAGGAAAGCTGCACGAGCGCGTGGTCGGCCAGGACGAGGCCGTGCGCCTGGTGTCGGACGCGATCCGGCGCTCGCGCTCGGGGCTCTCCGACCCGAACCGTCCCTATGGCTCGTTCCTCTTCCTCGGTCCCACGGGCGTGGGGAAAACGGAGCTGTGCAAGGCGCTGGCCAACTTCCTCTTCGATTCGGAAGAGCATCTCATCCGCATCGACATGTCCGAGTACATGGAAAAGCACTCGGTGTCGCGCCTCATCGGCGCGCCGCCCGGGTACGTCGGCTACGACGAGGGCGGCCAGCTCACCGAGCAGGTGCGCCGCAAGCCCTACTCCGTGATCCTCTTCGACGAGATCGAGAAAGCGCACCCCGACGTGTTCAACGCGCTGCTGCAGGTGCTCGACGAGGGCCGCCTGACGGACGGCCAGGGCCGCACCGTGGACTTCAAGAACACGGTGCTGGTCATGACCTCCAACCTCGGCTCGCAGATGATCCAGCAGATGGCGGGCAGCGACTACGGCGTGGTCAAGCTCGCGGTGATGGCCGAGGTGAAGAACCAGTTCCGGCCCGAGTTCGTGAACCGCATCGACGAGGTGGTGGTGTTCCACGCCCTGGGCGAAGAGCACATCAAGTCGATCGCCGCGATCCAGCTCGGGGTGCTCAAGGCGCGCCTGGCGAAGCTCGAGTACGGGCTGGACGTCTCGGAGGCGGCGGTGAGCGAGCTCGCCAAGGTCGGCTTCGACCCGGTGTACGGCGCGCGGCCGCTCAAGCGCGCTATCCAGTCCGAGCTCGAGAACCCCCTCGCCAAGGCGATCCTGGAGGGACGCTTCGCGCCCAAGGACACGATCCGCGCCGACTGGCGCGGCGGGCGCATGACGTTCGAGAAAGCCCAGGCGCGTGCGGCGGCGTAAAACGCCGTCTTGACCCTTCTGGAGCCTTGGCGCAAGCTGGGCGCCGCCGCAAAAAATCCAGGAGGAGGAAATCCATGAAACGCGCTCGATTTCTGTTTGCCGCCGCGCTGGCGCTCGGCCTCGCCGCCGGCAGCGCCGTCGCGCAGAAGAAGGAAGTCAAGGTGGTGTTCATCGGCCCGCTGACGGGCGGAGTGTCGGTCAACGGGCTGGGCGGGCGCAATTCCGCCGACCTCGCGGTGCGGCTCCGGAACGCCGATCCCAAAGCCAAGTACAAGTACGAGATGGTGGTGCTCGACGACGAGTGCAAGCCGAACATCGGCGTGCAGGTGGCGACCAAGGCGGCCTCCGATCGCGCGATCATCGCCGGGGCGACGCACTATTGCTCGGCGGTCGCCATCGGCACGGTGGACACGTATCACAAGTTCGGCCTGCCGGTGATCGTGTGGGGCGCGGTGCTGCCCGACATCACCTACGGCAACGACTACAAGGAGATCCATCGCGTCAACGGCACGATGATCAACCAGAACGAGGTCAACGCGAAGTTCTCCACCGGCCAGGGCTTCAGGAAGTTCGCCGTGATCCACGACACCACCGACTACGGCAAGGGCCACAACAAGTACTTCAGCGAAAACCTCGCCAAGAACGGTGGCACGATCGTCGGCACGTTCGGCGTCACCGCGGACCAGCAGGACTTCAACGCCGAGCTCACGCAGATCAAGTCGCTCAACGTGGACGCGATCTACTTCGGCGGCCTGACCCCCATCGGCGTGCGCATCCGCTCGCAGATGGACCGGCTCGGCATCAAGGCGCAGCTCGTCGGTACCTCGGGCATCGTCTCGGACGCCTTCATCGAAGGTCTCGGGCCGCTCGCCGAGGGCGTGCTTGCGTTCCGCGAGGGCGCGCCGGTGGAGAAGCTCCCGGGCGGCCAGTTCTTCATGCAAAAGTACGCTGAAGCCAAGTACGGCGAGGCGCCCGAAGCCTATGGCGCCTTCGCCTTCGCTGCGATGAACCTGATCCTCGACACCATCGAGCGCGTCGGCCCGGACCGCAAGAAGGTCACCGCTGCGCTCAACAAGGTGAAGGACGTCGATTCGATCGTCGGCAAGATCAGCTTCGACGACCATGGCCAGAACACGGTGGCGGCGATCACCAAGTACGTCGCCCAGGACGGCAAGTGGGTGGTCTGGGAAGACAGCGAGTACGCCACCGGCAAGCGCAAGCTCGCCGGGAAGTAGGCGCGACCTGAATCGAGCGGGGGGCGGGCGCAGCGCCCGCCCCTTCGTTTTGGCATGGACGCCGGACTCCTCGCGCAATTCGTCGCCAACGGCCTGATGCTGGGGATGATGTACGCCCTGGTGGCCGTGGGCTTCACGCTGTTCTTCGGCGTGCTCGACATCATCAAGTTCAGCCACGGCGATGTGCTGACGGTGGGCACCTTCGCCGGCTTCTCGACCTACCTCGGGCTGCAGGCGCTCGGCGCCGCCGATCCATGGCTGCAGGTGCTGGCGGTGCTGCTCGTCGCCACCGGCTCGATGGCGTTTCTCGGCGCACTGATCGCCAAGTACCTCGTCATGCCGCTCAAGTCCGCCCCCCCGCTCAATATCCTGCTGGTGACGCTGATGCTCGGCACGGTGCTGCGGGAATGCGTGCGCCTGTTTTTCCCGGATGGCGCCAACCCCAAGCGCTTCCCGCGCTTGCTGCCCGACGACGCGCTGGCGCTGGGCAGCTTCAACCTGCGCCTGGACAGCGTGCTCTTGTTCCTCGGCGGTCTGGCGGTGATCGTCGCCATCCACGTGCTCATCAACCGCACCAAGCTCGGGCTTGCGATCCGCGCGGTGGCGCAGGACGAGGAAACCGCGAAGACCATGGGCATCAACTTCACGCTCATCGTGCTGGTGACCTTCGCGCTCGGCTCGGCGGTGGCCGCCTTCGCCGGCGTGATGAACGGTCTGTACTACAGCGAGATCAACTTCGGCATGGGACTGCTGCTCGGGGTGATCGGCTTCAGCGCGGCGATCGTCGGGGGGCTGGGCAACATCTACGGCGCGATCCTGGGCGGCTTTCTGTTTGCCGCGCTGCAGACCGTCGGCGCGGTGGCGCTGCCCTTCGCCAGCGCCTACAAGGACGTATTCGCCTTCGCCGTGGTGATCGCGATCATGGCCTGGCGCCCGACCGGGCTGATCGCCGAGAAGACGAGCGAGCGCGTATGAGCGCGCCGCTGTGGCCGGGGGCGCTCGCCGCGGGGCTGGTGACCGCGCTCGCCATCGCCTTCATGTGGGCCGAGAACGAATGGGAAGTGATGGCAATACTCGTCACCGCCGCCGTGGGCACGGTGCTCGCGCGGCGCACCGGCTGGCTCGCGCCGGCGACGCGCGCCTTCACCGAACGCGAATCGGCCATGAACCGCCTCGCCATCCTGGGCTTGGTCGTGTTCGTCGCTTTCTTCCACGACGACCACTTTCCGCTGCTGATGGTGGGCACCGTGCTGGTCTACTTCCTCGTCTGCCTCGGACTCACGATCCAGTTCGGCTACGCGGGCATGGTGAACTTCGCCGCCGCGGCGTTCCTCGGCGTCGGCTGCTACACCGCGGCGGTGCTCACGGCGCATACCGCGATCCCCCACCTAGTGGTGCTCGCCATCGGCGGCGCGGTGGCGGCGCTCATCGGCTCGATCCTGATCCTGCCGGTGCTGCGCACGCGCGGGCACTACTCGGCGGTGGTCACCATCGCCTTCGTGCTCCTGTTCAAGACCTTCCTCGAGGTGAACGACACGCTCGGCGGGCCGCAGGGCCTGAAGCTCCCCTCCATGCAGGTGCTGGGCTGGAAGTTCAACCAGAATTTCAGCGTCGCCGGCATCGAGTTCTCCTTCTACGTGAGCTACGTGCTGGTGGCGCTGGCGCTCGTCGTGGTCGCCTTCGCGCTGACGCGGCGCCTGGAGCGCTCCTGGATCGGCCTGAGCCTCGACGCGGTGCGCCTCGACGACACCGCTGCGGCCTGCTTCGGCGTGCACATCGCGCGCTGGAAGATCGTCGCCTTCACCCTGGGCAATTTCATGGCCGGGGTGGCGGGCGCGCTCTACGCGCTGATGCTCGGCTTCATCGCGCCGACCAACTTCACCTTCGGCGACTCGCTCATCATGGTGTCGATCATCCTGCTCGGCGGCATCGGCAACCCCTGGGGCGCGGCGCTCGCCGCGGCGATCGTCGTGGTGCTGCCCGAAAAGCTGCAGCTGATCCAGGAGTACCGCTTCCTGCTGTACGCCGCACTGGTGATCCTGGTGCTGCTGTACCGCCCCGAGGGGCTGCTGCCGCGGCGCCTGCGCGTCTACCTGCCGGGCTGGAAGCCGCGATGAGCGCGCCGGTGCTCGCGCTCGAGGGGTTCACGCGCCGCTTCGGCGGCCTGGTGGCGCTCGACCAGCTCGACATGACGGTGGGCGAGGGCGAGATCGTGGGCCTCATCGGCCCGAACGGCTCGGGCAAGACCACCTGCTTCAACGTGCTCACCGGCATCTACGAAGCGAGCGCGGGGCGCGCGCGCTTCCTCGGGCGCGACATCACCAATCTCCCGGCGCAGGCGGTGTACGAGGCGGGTATCGCGCGCACCTTCCAGCGCTCGCGCCTGTGCCTGCCGCTGTCGATCGTCGACAACATCATGCTCGGCAATCACAAGCGCCTCGCGCACGGACTGTGGTTCAACCTGTTCCGCCGCGCCGCGTTCGCGCGCCAGTACGAGCAGGCGTTCGGGGAGGCGCGCGAGCTGGTGCGGGTGTTCGACGCGCCGCTCGCCGAGCGCATGTTCGAGGCGGTGGGCACGCTGCCGATGATCGACCGGCGGCGCATCGAGATCTGCCGCGCGCTCGTCAGCCGGCCGCGACTCCTCCTGCTCGATGAGCCCTCGGCCGGCATGACCGAGGAGGAGACGCGCGAGCTGATGGACGACATCCTGGAGGTCCGCGGCCGCATCGCCGGGCTCACCATCGTCATCATCGAGCACGAGATGGGCGTGATCGAGCGCGTCACCGAGCGCTGCGTGGTGCTCAATTTCGGCAAGAAGATCAGCGAGGGCAGCTACCGCGAGGTGGCCGCCGACCGCCAGGTGCAGGAAGCCTATCTGGGGGTGGAGTGAGCGCAGCGGCCAGGCTCGAGGTGAAGGACGTCTACGCCGCCTACGACAAGGCCGACGTGCTCGAGGGCGTGACGCTCTCGGTCGCCCCCGGGAGCATCACCTGCCTCCTCGGCTCGAACGGCTCGGGCAAGACGACGCTGATCCGCGCCATCCTCGGCCTCACGCGGCCGCGCGCGGGCTCGATCCGCTTCGGCGACACCGAGCTCGCCGGGCTGCCGACGCACAAGGTAGTGGCTGCGGGCATCGCCTGCATTCCGGAAGGGCGCAAGGTGTTTCCCAAGCTCACCGTGGAGGAAAACCTGCGCCTCGGGGCCTACCAGGAAGATTCGGCGGCCACCGTGGCCGCGCGCCTCGCGCACGCCTACGAGATCTTCCCGCGCCTCGCCGAGCGGCGCGCGCAGCTCGCCGGCACCATGTCGGGCGGCGAGCAGGCCATGGTGTCCATCGGCCGCGGCCTGATGAGCGCACCGCGGCTGCTGCTCGTCGACGAGCCCTCGCTCGGCCTCTCGCCGCTGCTGGTGAAGGAGAACTTCCAGATCATCCGCCGCATCAACGAGCAGGGCATCACCGTGTTCCTGGTCGAGCAGAACGTGCACCAGACGCTCGCCATCGCCCACCACGGCTACGTGCTGCAGCAGGGCCGGGTGGTGGCCGCCGGCAGCGCCGAGGAACTCGCGCGCGACGCGGCGGTGCACCAGGCCTATTTCGGCTGACCGCTAGCGCTTGGCGAACGGCGGCACCGGGAACACCGGCTTCGCCGTGGCCACCGCAGGCGGATAGACCACTTCCAGCCCGTTCGGCAGCGTCTGCATGATCGAGAACTCGTTCTTGTACTGCTTGCCGGTCTCGTCGATCTGGTACTCGCCGCAGGCGGTGACGATCTTGCCCG
>JAOUGZ010000495.1 GCA_029865405.1 Betaproteobacteria bacterium | reverse complement strand
GCCACTTCGCCTTCATGCCGCAGCCGTGGGACGGCAAGCCGCCCTTTCCCGAGGAGAATCTGCGCTACTACGGCGGGTTCACGCAGGCCGAGGTGAAGCCGACGGCGCAATCCCCGCTCGCGCGGCTTGGCATGGAGAAAGCGCCGCCGATCGTGAGCAGCGCGGTGCTGCTCGACGCCAAGGCGCACGTCGGCGGCGGCGCGCCGATGAAAGCCGGCGAGCGGGTGACGCGCAAGGACATCGAAGCGATGCTGCGCGCGCAGGGCCTGGGCAAGCGCGGCATCCAGTACGGCGACGTGGTCTACGTGCGCACCGGCTGGGGCGAACACTGGCGCGATCCGGACACCGAGAAGTCCTATTACACGAAGGCGCCGGGCCTCGCCTACGACGCCGCCCAGTACCTCGGCGAACGGCGCGTGGTCGCCGTCGGCCTCGATACGCCGTTCGTGGATCCGGTGCCCGAAGGCATGCTCGTGGGCAAGGCCGGCCCCGCGCCGGGCGCGCCTGAGGGATTGCCCTTCGCCGTGCATCATCACCTGCTCACGCAGATGGGCATCCACCACGTCGAGAACGCGAAGCTCGACGAGCTGGCGAACGACAAGGTGTGGACTTCGTGCACGATGATCCTGCCGCTGCGCGACCAGGGCGCCGCCGGCTCGGCGGTGCGGCCGGTGGCGATCGGCGTGCCCGGGCAATAGGTTAGTCTCGGGCGTAAACGGGAGGAGAACGCGGCATGCGAGCTTATTTCATCCGCGCCGGCGGCGGCCAGGCGATCGTCGAGCCCAAAGACGCCGGGCTGCCCGAGCCCGGCCCGCAGCAAATGCGTGTGCGCGTGCGCGCCGCGGGAT
Source organism: Betaproteobacteria bacterium (assembly GCA_029865405.1). The sequence goes on along the minus strand of JAOUGZ010000495.1, from coordinate 2,258 downwards.
TGAACCGCGGCGAATTTATGGGCGCCGGGAGTGCCGCCAAGCCCGCGGGCACCGACGCTGCAGGCGAAGTCGACAAGCTCGGCCCGGGCGTGGCGCGGTTCAAAGTCGGCGCGCGCGTCATGGGCCGCTGCCCCGGCGGCTTCGCCGAGTACGCGCTGTTGGACGAGCGCGAGACGATGGCGGTGCCGGAAACGCTGTCCTGGGAGTCTGCGGCGGCGGTGCCGATCGTGTTCCTGGTCGTCTACGACATGCTCTTGGCACAGGGCCGCCTGAAGGCGGGCGAATGGCTGCTCGTCACCGGCGTCACCTCGGGCGTCGGCGTCGCCGCGCTGCAGACGGCGAAGGCGCTCGGCGCCCATGTCATCGGCACCTCGGGCTCGAAGGACAAGCTGGCCAAGCTCGCGCCACTCGGGCTCGACGTCGCGCTCGCCACGCGCCAGCCCGACTTCCGCGACGCGGTTCTCAAGGCCACGGGCGGCAAGGGCGCCAACCTGTGCGTGAACAACGTCGGCGGCACGGTGTTCGCCGAATGCGTGCGCGCGCTGGCGTTCGAGGGGCGCCTCGCGGTGGTCGGCTACATGGACGGCGTGCTGAAGGCGGAGATGGACCTCGACGCGCTGCACGCCAAGCGCCTCACGCTCTTCGGCGTGTCCAACAAGCTCCGCAATGCCGAGCAACGCGGCGCCACCGTGCGCGGCTTCGTGGAAAAGGTGCTGCCGCTCATCGCGGACGGCCGCATCCAGCCGCTCATCGACCGCGTCTATCCCTTCGACGAGCTCCCGGCGGCCGCCGAGCGCCTGCAAGCCAACGCCCACGTCGGCAAGATCGTGGTGACGCTCAAATAGGGACAGACCTCATTTTCCCCACGGTCCATTGGCCAATAAGGAAAATGAGGTCTGTCCCCATTTAAATGGCCTTTGCGGCGCGGAGGTCTTCGATCCCGTCCTTGCCGTAACCCAGCTCGGCGAGGATCTCGTCGGTGTGCTCGCCCGCCTCGGGCGCCGCGCTCGCCACGCGCGGCGGCGTGCGCGAGAGCTGCACCGCCTGGTTGACGACGCGGAACTTGCCGAGCGCGCGGCTCTCGACGTCGGCGGCAACGCCGAGGTGGTTCACCTGCGGGTCGGCGAACACCTGGTCCATGGTGTAGATCGGGCCGCAGGGCACGCCGGCCGCGTTCAGGGCCTCGATCCATTCGGCGCTCTTCTTCTTCGCCAGCGCGGCGTTGATCTCGGCGTTGAGCGCGGCGCGGTTCTTGGCGCGCGCCGGCTGGCCCTTGAACTCGGGCCGCTCGAGCAGGTCCTCGCGGCCGAGCGTGGCGCACAGCCGCGCCCACATGCCCTCGCCCGAAGCGGCGACGTTGATGTGGCCGTCGGCGGTCCTGTAGGCCGAGGTCGGCATGCTGGTCGGGTGATCGTTGCCGACCTGCGGCGCGACCTCGCCTTCCTTCAAGTAGCGCGCCGCCTGGAAGTCGGTCAGCGTGATGCCGGCCTGCAGGAGCGATGACTGCACCCACTGGCCCTTGCCCGAGCGCTCGCGCTCGAGGAGCGCGGTCATGATGCCGAGCGCCGCGAACAGACCCGCCGAGACGTCGGCCACCGCCGCGCCGACGCGCACCGGCCCCTGCCCCGGCAGGCCGGTGATCGACATGAGGCCGCTCATGCCCTGCGCAATCTGGTCGAACCCGGGCCGGTCGCGATACGGCCCGTCCTGGCCGAAGCCCGAGATGCTGGCGAGGACGATGCGCGGATTGATTCTCGCCAGCGACTCGTAGTCGATGCCGAGGCGAAACTTCACGTCGGGCCGGTAGTTCTCGACCACCACGTCCGCGGTCTTCACCAGCCGCGCGAACACCTCCTTCGCCTGCGGCTGCTTGAGGTTGAGCGTCAGCGAGCGCTTGTTGCGCTGCAGGTTCTGGAAATCCGAGCCCGAGCGCGCCCCGCCCATGCCCTCGTTCGGGTCGAGCCCCGGCGGCGACTCGATGCGGATCACGTCGGCGCCGAAGTCGGCGAACTGGCGCACGCAGGTGGGCCCGGCGCGCACGCGCGACAGGTCGAGGATGCGCAGGTGCGCGAGGGCGGTCGAGGCGGCGGTGCGCGGCATGTGATGTTCCTAGCGTGTCGCGGTGGCGCGGGTGTTGGCGAGCACCAGGCGGTCGGCGAGGTTCCGCACCAGCGCGCGCGTGAGCTGCAGCTGCGCGCCCCCGCTCATCTTCGCCAGCGCCGCCGGGTCGAACTCGGCGAGCAGCAGCCGGGTCATCG
>JAOUGZ010000047.1 GCA_029865405.1 Betaproteobacteria bacterium | reverse complement strand
CGCGGCTCGTCGTAGATGATGTGCTTGAGCGTCGGGCACTGCGGCAGGATCTCGAGCAGCTTGTCCACCTGCTCCTGGTCCTCGGCGAGCGCATGCGCGATCTCGGCGTTCTGGATCGGAAATGCCATCTCGGCGGCCACCGCGTCCTGGTACAGCGGCACCGGGATCGCGCCGAGGCACTGCGCGGCGCACATCGCGGCGTAGATGCGCGGGCGGTTGTCGCCCACCAACGCCATGTGGTCGCCGCGCTTCAGCCCCAGGTCGGCCAGCGCGCAGGCCAGCGCGCGCACCTCATCGGCGAAATGCTGCCACGTCCAGGTCTGCCAGATGCCCAGATCCTTTTCGCGGATGGCCGGCAGCGTGCCGCGCACCCGCGCATGCAGCAGCAGGAGCTTCGGAAACGTATCGCACGTCCCGATGTCGATGCTCATCGAGGCAGATCCTCCTCCAAGTACGCAGAATTCTTACACAGAACCGCGTGATTGCGCGGTGCAGCAATCGCCGGCCCTAGAATTGAGCCCTGTGCGCCGTCCTTCCAGACCGCTTGCCGTCCTCCTTGCATGCATTTTCGCCGCCGGCGGCGCGCACGCGCTCGACTATGCGGTCGAGATCGAGGCGCCGGAGACCCTCGCGGTGCCGCTGCGCAAGGGCCTGAACCTGATTCGCTGGCAGGGCGACCCGCAGATGACCCCGGGATTGCTGCGCCGCCTGGCCGACGAGGCTGCCGCGGACGCGCGCGGCGTGGCGGCGGCGGAAGGCTACTTCTCGCCTCAGGTGCGCGTCGCCATCGACGAATCCGCGCAGCCTTGGCGCGTGCGCCTGCAACTGGACCCCGGCACGCGCACCACGGTCGCAGGGGTCGAGATCCGTTTCAGCGGACCCGCGGCCGACGACCCGCAGGCCGCGGCGCTGCGCGAGCAGGTGCGCAAGACCTGGTCCCTGCGCGGCGGCGCGCCGTTCCGACAGGAAGACTGGGATGCGGCGAAGCGTCTCGCGGTGAACGAGCTTTCGCGCTGGCGCTACGCGGCGGCGCGCATCGGCGCGAGCGAAGCGCGCGTCGATCCCGAGCGCAGCGAGGCGCGCCTGCGCGTCGAGCTGGACAGCGGCCCGCCGTTTCGCTTCGGGCCGGTGCAGGTGTCGGGCACCGAGCGCTATCCGGGGCAGATCGTCGAGAACTTGAGCCCCGTGCGTCCCGGGGACGACTACGATCGCGCCAAGCTCACCGTCTACCAGCGCCGGCTCACCGAGACCGGCTACTTCGCGAGCGTGCAGGCCGACGTCGAGCCGCAGCCCGCGAACGCCGACGCCGCGCCGCTGCGCATCGCCGTGATCGAGGCGCCCTCCAAGCAGGTCGAGAGCGGCGTGAGCTACAACACCGACGTCGGCCCGCGCTTTCAGCTGCGCTACAGCGACCATGACCTGCGCGACTCGGCCTGGCGCCTGCGCAGCGCGCTCGCGCTCGATACCAAGATCCAGGAAGTGAAGCTCGATCTCGACTCCCCGCCCGGCCCCGGCGGGCGCTGGAACAACTACTTCGGCAGCGCCGCGCGCACCAGCATCCAGAACGAGACCGCACGCACGTTCTCGCTCGGCGTGGCGCGCAATTTCGGCACCGATGTCGCGCCCTCGGCGGCGATCCTGTCGTGGACGCTGGAGGACCAGAGCATCGGCCGCGTCATCACCGACAGCCGCCACGCGGTGTACCTGGGCCTGCGGCGCAGCTTCCGCCACACCGACGACGTGGTCGCGCCGCGCGCCGGCTATTTCGGCAGCGTGGAGGTGGGCGCCGGGCTCCCCGGCGTATCGACCGAGGAGTTCGTGCGCGCCGTCGGCCGCGGATCGTACCTTCTGCCGCTGGGCCGAAGCGGCGACCTGCAGCTGCGCGCCCAGGCCGGCGTCGTGGGTTCCAGCGTCCGGGTCGGCATCCCGACGACGTTCCTCTTTCGCACCGGTGGCGACACGACCGTGCGCGGCTACGCGTTCGAGAGCATCGGCGTGCGCACCGCCGACGCCGTCGTCGGCGGGCGGCGGCTGTTCGTGGCGAGCGCCGAGTACACGTACTGGCTCAGCGACACCTGGGGCGTCGCGGCATTCGTCGACGCGGGCGACGCGTGGGACAAGGAGCAGCGCTTCGATGCCGCGCTCGGCTACGGGCTGGGCGTGCGCGTGCGTACGCCGATCGGACCGGGGCGCGTTGACATCGCCTACGGCGAGCGCACCGACGAGTACCGCCTGCACATCTCGATCGGCTTCGTGTTCTGATGAAGCGCGCCGCCCTCGCGCTCCTGGTCCTTGCCATGCTGGGCGCCGCTGCTGCGCTCGCCTGGCTGCTGGCGAGCGAGCCCGGCTTGCGCTGGGCGATCGCGCGCGCCGAGGCCGCGGCGGGCGGCAAGCTCGCGATCGAGGAGGCGCGCGGCACCTTCGCCACTACCGTGACCCTGGGGCGCGTGGCGTACGCCGACGCCGGCTTCAGGGTCGACGCGCGGCGCGTGCAGGTCGAAGCCGACGCGCTGGCGCTGCTGCGCGGGCAGATCGGCGTCGAGCCGCTGCGCATCGAGCTGCTGCAGGTGGCGGTAACGCGCGCTGCGCAGTCGGGCGCCTCCCCGACGGGCGTGGCGCTGCCCTGGCGCGTACGCCTTGCGCGGGTGTCGGTCGAGCGCTTCGAGCTGCGCCTCGACGACGAGCGACACGTGCTCACGGCGCTGCAGTTCTCGCACGCGGCGCTCGGGCCGCGCCTTGCGTCGGCCGCGGGCAGCTTCACGCGGCCGGACCCGCGCTACCCGGCCACGATCCGCCTCGACCTGACCGGCACGCCGCAGGAGCTGAGCGCGACGCTCGCGACGAGCATCGACGGCGTGCCCGTGCAGGCGAAGCTCACCATCGCCCCGGCCGCGTCGCCCGCGCTGCGCCAGCTCGAAGCGCGCGCCGGTCCGCTGGACCTGGCGAGCTTCGATGCGGCGCTGCCGCGGACCCGCCTTTCCGCGGAAATCAAGGCGCGGCCCGTGGCCGCGGGATACGAAGGCACGGTCGCGCTCGCCAACGCGGCGCCCGGCACGCTCGACGCGGGCCGGCTGCCGATGGGCGCGGCGCGCGCGCGCTTCGAGACCACCGAGCTCTCGAGCGCCCGGCTCGATGAGCTGCGCATCGAGCTGCCGCAGGGCGGGGTCCTGGAAGGCAAGGCGACGCTCGAGGCGCGCCGCGTGCACGCGACGCTCGCCGTGCGTGCGCTCGACCTGCAGGCGCTGCGCAGCAACCTGCGGCGCACGGCGCTGCAAGGCGATCTCGAGCTGCTCGTCGCCGACACCGAGCAGTCGGTGCGCGGCACGCTGTCGCAGGCAGACATGCGTCTCGAGGCGCATGTCGTGCGCGACGGCGACGCGCTCGACGTGCGCACGCTGCGCGCCACGGCGGCCGGCGGCGAAGCGAGCGGCAGGGCGCGCATCGAGCTCGGCGACGTGCCCAGGGCCGAGGCACAGTTGCGGTTCGAGGACTTCAATCCCGCCGCCTTCGGCGCGTACCCGCGCGGCTCGCTCAGCGGCACGTTGGCGCTCGATGCGCGCCTGGGCGCCGCGCCGCTCGCCGACGCGAAATGGGCCTTGCGCCGCAGCACCCTGCTCGATCGATCCTTGACGAGCAGCGGCAGCGCGCGGTTCGAGCGCGCGCGGATCTCTCGCGCGCTCGCCGAGGCGAAGTTCGGCGCCAGCGAGATCTCGATCCGGGGCGAATTCGGCCGGCCCGGCGACCGGCTCGCCTGGACGCTCTCCATCCCGCAGCTGGAGGACATCGATCCGGGCCTGGGCGGCAGGCTCGAGGCCGAGGGCGTGCTCTCGGGGGCATGGGATGCGCACGAGCTGGCGCTCGGCACGCGCTCGCCGACGGCGCGAGTCGCGGCGCGGCTCGCGGGCGGTCTGCAGCCCGACGGCAGCTGGCGCGGCGAGATCCGCGCCCTGAGCAATGCGGGCGAGTACCCGTTGCGCATGACCGGCCCGACGACGCTGGTCGTCGCGCGCGAGCGCGTCGAGCTCGGTCCGCTCGACGCCGAGCTCGGCGCGGGGCGCCTGGTCGTGCGCGAGGCGCGATGGGCCGCGGGCCGCGTCACCACGCGCGGGGAATTCACCGCGCTGCCCGCGCGCTGGCTGGTGCTCGCCGCCGGCGCCGCGGCGCAGGTGCGGACCACGCTGCTTCTCGATGGGTCGTGGACGCTCGACGCCGCCACCGCCGTGGAAGGCACGGTGCGGGTGCGGCGAAGCGGCGGCAACCTCGCCGTGGTGCTCGACGACGAGCCGTTCGACCTCGAGCTCGAGGATGCCGTGCTCGATGCGCGCTTTAGCGCGGGGGCCGTGGCACTGCAGCTCGAGGCCGCCTCGCGCTACGGCAAGCTCGCTGTCTCGGGCGAAGTCGGCGCGGCACCGGGCATGGCCGGGCCCTTCGCATTCGGCGCCCAGTCGCCGCTTGTACTGCGCGCGCGGCTCGACGCCGCGGCGCTGTCGGTCATCGCCCAGCCGGTGATCACGCAAGCGCGCGTCGACGGCCGCCTGTGGGCCGAGCTGCAGGCCTCGGGCACGCTGGGTGCGCCGCGCTTCGCGGGCAAGCTGCGCGGCGAGGGGCTCAAGCTCGAGATGCCGCCCTACGGCGTGTACCTGAGAAACGGCACCTTCGTCGCCGAGCTGCGCGAAGACCTCCTGCGCCTCACGCAGTTCGCGATCCAGGCCGGCACCGGCGAGTTCAGCGCAAAGGGCGAACTGCCGCTGCGCCTGGCCGATGGCGGCGCCAAGCTCGCCTGGTCGGCGCGCAACCTGAGCGTGCTCGAGCGGCCCGACATGCGCCTCGTGGTCTCGGGCGCGGGCGACGCCGGCTTCGACGGCAAGCGGCTCTCGCTCAAGGGGGAGCTGCGCGCCGATCGCGGCTACCTGAACATCGACCAGGAGCGGCTGCCGCGCCCCGGCGAGGACGTGGTCATCGCCGGGCGGCCGCGGCCGAGCGAGGGCGAAGCGGCGACGCTGCCCCTCGACCTCGACGTGCAGCTCGACCTCGGCCCGGACCTGAGGCTCGAAGGGCAGAACTTCGACGGCAGGCTCACCGGCCGCGTGCGCTGCATGACCGCGGAGGATGGCACGCTGCGCGCCATCGGGCGCCTGCGCATGGCGAACGCCCTCGTGTTCGCGGTCGGCCAGCGCCTCGAGGTCGATCCGGGCGAGCTGATCTTCAACGGCGCGATCGACAATCCCGCGCTCAACGTCACGGCCTGGCGGCGCAACCAGGCGGTCGAAGCCGGCGTGCAGATAACGGGCAACGTGCGGACGCCCCGCGTGCAACTCGTCTCCAGCCCGCCCGTATCCGAAGCGGAGACGCTGTCGTGGCTGGTGCTCGGGCGCGCCTCCGGCGAGGCGAGCCGCGCCGACCTCGGCCTGCTGCAGGCCGCGGCCGGGTCGCTGCTCGCGAGCGGCGAGTCGCTGCCGCTCGACCGGCGCGTGGCGCGCGCCGTCGGCCTGGACGAGGTGACGCTGCGCGGCGCAGGCGAGACCGAGGGCAACGTGGTGGCGTTCGGCAAGCGGCTCTCCGACCGGCTCTACGTCAGCTACGAGCAGGGCCTCGGCGCCACGGTGGCGAACCTCGTCAAGCTCGACTACGCGCTCGGCAAGCGCTGGTCGCTGCGCGCCGAAAGCGGCACGACGAGCGGCGCCGGCCTGTTCTACCGCTTCTCCTGGGATTGAGCGTCCGCGGTAGACTTGCGCGCCATGCAAGGCACCGGGCACTGGACCGACAAGAACGGCATCAAGCTCTTCCTCTGGCGCAAGGCGGCGGCGGCTGGGACGACGCCGCGCGGCACGATCCTGTTCGTTCACGGCTCCTCGATGGCCTCGCAGCCGACCTTCGACCTGCAGGTGCCCGGACGCCCGCACTCCTCGGTCATGGAATGGTTCGCGGCGCGCGGCTTCGACACCTGGTGCATGGACAACGAAGGCTACGGGCGCTCCGACAAGTCGCGCCCGATCAACTTCGACATCGCCAACGGCGCCGACGACCTCGCCGCTGGGACCGAGTACGTCCAACGCACGAGCGGTGCCAAGAAGCTGCTGCTCTACGGCATCAGCTCCGGGGCGCTGAAGGCCGCCGTGTTCGCCGAGCGTCACCCGGAGCGGGTGGCGCGCCTTGCGCTCGATGCCTTCGTCTGGACCGGCGAAGGCAGCCCGACGCTCGCCGAGCGCAGGAAAAAGCTGGCGGAGTTCCAGTCGAAGAACCGCCGGCCGATCGACCGGGCGTTCGTGCGCAGCATCTTCGCGCGCGACCATCCCGGCACCGCGGACGAGACGACCATCGAAGCGTTCGCCGACGCCATTCTCGCCCTGGACGATTCGGTGCCGACTGGCACCTACGTCGACATGTGCTCGAAGCTGCCGCTGGTCGATCCGGCGAGGATCAAGGTGCCGACGCTCATCCTGCGCGGGCAGTACGATGGCATAGCCGGCGTCGACGATCTGTTGGAATTCTTCAAGCGCCTGCCCAACCCGGACAAGCAATTCACTGTGATGGCGGGCATTTCGCACGCCAGTTTCCAGCAGAAGAACTACCTGACCGTGTACCACCTCCTGCACGCCTTCTTCACCCAACCCGAACCGGTGTACCTATGACCCGCCTCGCCATCGTCCTCGCCGCATTGCTGTGGTCGCTCCAGGCCGCTGCGCAAGCCTGGCCCGCGAAGCCCGTGCGCATCGTGGTGCCGCTGGGCGCCGGCGGCTTCGCCGACGTGCCGGCGCGCATCCTCGCGCCCAGGCTCGGCGCGCAGCTCGGCGGCACCACCTTCGTCGAGAACCGGCCGGGCGCCGGCAGCACCATTGGCGCCGATCACGTCGCCAAGGCCGACCCCGACGGCCACACGCTGCTCTTCACCGCCACGCCGCACGTGATCAGCGCCTGGCTCTACAAGACGCTGCAATACGATTCGCTCAAGTCCTTCGCGCCGGTGGCGCTGGTCGCCGCGGGGCCCTACGTCCTGGTCGTGCATCCGGACCTCGCCGTGAGCTCCGTCGCCGAGCTCGTCGCGGCGGCGAAAGCGCAACCGGGCAAGATCGACTACGCGAGCTCCGGCAACGGCAGTGCGCAGCACCTGGTGACGGCGCTGTTCGCGACCACGGCCGGCATCGACCTCAACCACGTGCCCTACAAGGGCAGCGGCCAGGCGATGCAGGACGTGCTCGGCGGCCGCGTCAAGGTGCACTTCGCGGGCGTGCCGAACGTCATCAACCACGTGCGCGCGGGCAAGCTGCGCGCGCTCGGCGTGACCGGTACCCGGCGCTGGCCCGAGATGCCGGACGTGCCGACGATCGCCGAGGCGGGCGTCTCCGGCTATGAGGCAACGCTATGGCTGTGCATGCTCGCCCCCGCCGGCACCCCGGACGCGATCGTGAATCGCGTGTCCGCGGAAATCGGCAAGGCGCTGCAGGATCCGGAGGTGCTGGCGCAGCTGCGCAACGCCGGCATCGCCCCGAGCTACCTCGGCCCGCAGGAATTCGGCGCCTTCATGCGCGCCGAGCATGAGAAATGGGGCCGCGTCGTGAAGGCGACCGGGGCCACGATCAACTGAGACGCACCCGCCCGGCGACGCGGATGCCGGAACTCCTCCGCGCGTGAGCGCATGAGCCTATTCGTTCCGCGTACCACGCTGGCCTGTGTCGATTGCCAGTATCCGCGCCTCGCCCTTCGCGCCCTGCGGCTGTCGATGGCGCAGTGCGAGTTCCCCGCGGTCAAGTTCTTCACGGATGCGACCGGCATCGCTGCGCAAGCCGACGCCGGCATCGAGCTCGTGCCGGTGGCACGCATCCTGTCCGCGCAGGAGTATTCGCGCTTCATGCTCAAGGAACTGGTGCGCCACGTGGCGACCGATTTCGTGCAGATCGTGCAGTGGGACGGCTATGTCATCAACGGCGCCGCCTGGACCGACGAATTCCATGACTACGATTACATCGGCGCTCGCTGGTGGTTCCGGGAGGATGGCTGGAACGTCGGCAACGGGGGGTTCTCGCTGCGCTCGCGCCGTTTGCTGGAAGCCTTGCAGGACCCTGAAGTCGGCATCGACCATCCGGAAGACAATGCGATCTGCCTGGCCCACCGGGCGTTGCTGCAGGCGCGCTACGGCATACGCATCGCGCCCGCGGAGCTGGCCGATCGCTACGCGTTCGAAGGCACGCGGCCCACGCTGCGCGAATTCGGCTTTCACCGCCTTTTCAATTTTCCCCTCCTGTACGGCGAGGCCGAGCTGGCGGAAATTCTGGAGGCCATACCCGACGCGGATTTCTGCAACGCGGTCTCCGTCAGCCTCGTGCGAAGGCTGGCCGAGCTCGACCGGGTGGCGGAGGCCTTGCACTACGTCCGGCGCTTCCAGCGGGTGCCGGAACGCTATGCGCAGCTCGACGCGCAAACGCGCGCGGAGCTCGAGCAAATCGTGCGCGGGCTGGCGCCGACGGCCGGACCACGCGGGGCGCCCTAGCCGGGCATCAGCTTGCGCAGCACGTGGCGGCGGTTGCGCGTATGCGGGCGCACCTGCGTCGGCCAGCGCCCGAGCTCGACCGCCTTGGCCCAGGCTTGGCTCGTCAGCACCTCGGCGCTTTCCAGCTCGTAGTACGCGCTGTAGCGCGGCTCGCCCTCGGCGACGAGGGTCTTCTTCTCGCCGCCGATGAACATGGTGAGCGGCACGGTCACGGCGCGGCGCACGGAGAGCACGCCCGGCACCTTGAGCAGCTCGGGCACGTGCTCCTTGTCGTAGACCTCGTTGAACAGCGCCTCCTTCTCCGGCGCGACGTCCATGCTGGCGATGAAGAGATACTTCGCTTTTCCGGCCATTCGGATTCTCCTTCGGGTCGTTGAAATCAGCCGCGCACGATGCGCGTGCCGGCCTTCCCGGCCAGCGCCGGCGCGAGGTGCGGCGGATCGGTGATGATGCCTTCGGCGCCGCCGCCTTCGAGGAACTCGATCACCGCCGCGATCTTCGGCCCCATGCTGCCCTTGTCGAACTGGTCGGCGGCGTAGAGCGTCTTCGCCTCGGCGAGCGTGAGGCGATCGAGCCAGCGCTGCGCCGGCTTGCCGTAATCGAGCGCCACGCGCTCGACGCCGGTGGCGACGACCAGCCGATCGGCGCCGAGCTCGCGCGCGAGGAGACTCGAGGCGGTGTCCTTGTCGATCACGGCCTCCAGGCCGCGCAGGTCGCCTTGCGCGTCGCGCATCACCGGTATGCCGCCGCCGCCGCAGGCCACCACCACGTAGCCTTCGCCGACCAGGTGGCGGATCACCTCCAGGTCGACGATCGATTTGGGCCTGGGCGACGGCACCACGCGCCGCCAGCCGCGGCCCGGATCTTCCTTCACCTGCCAGCCGAGATCGGCGGCGCGCTTCTTCGCCGTCGCCTCGTCCATCGGCGAGCCGATCGGCTTGGTGGGATCGCGAAACCCCGGATCGTCCTGGTCGACCAGCACCTGCGTGACCACCGCCGCCGCCTCCCGCTTCAGGCCGCGCCGGCGGAATTCGTTGCGCAGCGCCCTGACGAACATGTAGCCGAGCGCGCCCTGCAGGTCGGCGCCGGCGTAGTCCATCGGCACCGGGATCACTTCGTGCAGCGCGAGCTCCGAGCGGCGCAGGATGAAGCCCATCTGCGGGCCGCTGCCATGCGTGAAGACGACGCGCCACCCGGCTTCGAGCATGTCGACCACGTAGCGCACGGTCTCGGCGGCCGTGTCGTACTGGTCGGCAATGGTGCGGTGCTGCTCGTCGCGGATCAGCGCGTTGCCGCCAACCGCCACCACGGCAAGCCGGGCGCCTGCACTCATGCTTTCACCTCGGCAGCCAGCGCGGCGAGCGCCTGCGTGAAGCAGGCCAGGGGCGCGCGCGTCAGTCCGGCGCCGATCTGCCCGATGCCGGCTTCACGGTGCGCGATGCCGGTGTTGATCACCGGCTCGATGCCGGTGTCGACGACCTTGCGCAGGTCGATGCCGCACGGTGCGCCGCGAAAGTCGAGCGCCGGCAGCTGATACACATTCGACTCGCCGAGCGTGATGTGGCGCATGCGCAGCGAATTCGCGGTGGCATCGTCGGGCGTGCCGCCGACGAACTTGACGATCGCCGGCGCCGCCGCCATGGAAAAGCCGCCGAAGCCCGCGGTCTCGGTGATCGAGCTGTCGCCCAAGTCGCGCGCCGCGTCCGCCGGGCCGTAGCCGGCAAAGTAAAGGCCGTCGATCGCGCCGGCCGGTGCGGTGAACCAGCGATCGCCCAAACCGCTCACGCGGATGCCGAATTCGACGCCGTTGCGCGACATCGCCGTGACCAGGCTCGAGCCGGCGACCCCGTGCCCCGCATCGAGCGAGAGCTTGGCCTGCGCCATGGAAATGTTGAGGAAGAAATGCTCGTTGCCGGCGAAGAAATCGAGCACCTGCGCGAGCTTCTCCGCCGGCAGGCGCGCGCGCGCCAGCACCGGCGCGAGGCGCCGCAGGAGGAGCGAGCTCGCCGCCGCGTTGCGGTTATGCACTTCATCGCCCATGATCAGCGCCTGCGCAATGAGCGGCTTCAACTCGATGCCACCGAGCGCATCGAGCGCCTTGGCGAGCGCCGGCGCAAGGGATTTCCGCATCCAGGCGAGCCGCGCGAGCACCTCGGGCCCGTAGGCGCCAAAGCGCAGCGCCCTGCCCAGCCCTTCGTTGAAATTGCTGTAGGCGCGCGCCCCGTCGGCCGGGTTCTCGACGATCCACAGCGGCATCGAGGGGCTGATGATGCCCGCCATCGGGCCGACCGCGCCGTGGTGATGACACGGCGAAAACTCGATTTTCCCGCTCGCCGCCAGTTTCTGCGCCGCCTTGGCGTTGCGCGCCCAACGCTCGTACAGGATAGCGCCGACGATGGCGCCCTGCATCGGCCCGCACATCTCGTCCCAGGCGAGCGGCGGCCCGGCGTGCAGGAGCATGCGCTCGCCCATCTTCGCCAGCGTATCGCCGGCGGTGCCGACGCCGCGCAGCACGGGCGACGCGCCGAGGAACGCGGCAAAAGCCTTTTCGTTCGCCTGCTCGACCTTCTCGTGGCGCGTCAGGCGAGCCAGCGCCATGCCGAGCGCGCGGTCGCCGTGCGCCGGCGGCGACCACTCGAGTTGCGTTGCGCGCCCGCCCGCAGACGCGACGGTCTCGGCAAACTGCGCCAGGCCGACGTTGAGGACGCCGAGTCTAGCGCCGGCGAGCTGCGGCATG
>JAOUGZ010000494.1 GCA_029865405.1 Betaproteobacteria bacterium | reverse complement strand
CGTCGAGAGCCGTGGTGGGCTCGTCGGCGATCAGCACCTCAGGATCCACGGCGAGCGCGCCGGCGATCATCACGCGCTGCCTGAGCCCCCCGGAGAGCTGGAACGCGTACTCGTGCATGCGCCGTTCGACCTCCGGAATGCCGACCGCCTTGAGCAGCTCGAGCGTCTTCGCGCGCACCGCCGCGCCGCGCAAGCTCGTGTGCCGCTCGATCACCTCGGCCACCTGCCGGCCGACCGTCAGCACCGGATTGAGCGCCGTCGAGGGCTCCTGGAAGATCATCGCCGCGCGCTTGCCGCGCACCGCGCGCATCGCGGCTTCGGGCAGCGCGAGGAGATCCACCTCGCCCAGGCGCACGCTGCCGCCGGCGATGCGCCCGGCGTCGGGCAGCAGGCGCAGGATGGAAAGCGCGGTCATCGACTTGCCGCAGCCGGATTCGCCCACCAGCGCGAAGCATTCGCCCTTGGCGATCTCGAGGTCGACGCCATCCACGGCGCGCACTGCGCCGTCCGCGACGTCGAGCACCGTGCGCAGGTCTTTCAGCTCCAGGATCGCGCTCATGCGCGCACCCGCGGGTCGAAGCCGTCGCGCACCGCGTCGGCGAACAGGTTCGCCGCCAGCACCAGCGCGAACATGAAGCAAAAGGCCGCGGCGAGCGCCCACCACACCATCGGCTCGCGCGCCATCTCCATGCGCGCGGCGTTGATCATGGTGCCGAAGCTGATGGTCGAGGGATCGACACCGACGCCGACATAGGACAGCACGGCTTCCGCCAGCACGAACCCCGAGAAATCCAGCACCAGCGAGATGATGACGATGTGCGCGACGTTGGGCAGGATGTGGCGCGCGAGGATCCTCGCGTGCGACACGCCGAAGGCGTGCGCCGCCTGGATGTACTCCAGCTCGGAGAGCTTCAACGCCTCGCCGCGCAGCAGGCGCGCGAGCCCGGTCCAGCCCAGCACGCCGAGGATCGCGCATAGCGCCAGCAGGCGGAAGTCCGCGCGCTGCGCCGCGGTCGGAAACAGCTCCGGGTTGGTATCCACGTACACCTGCACCATCAGCACGGAGGCGGCGATCAGCAGCACGCCGGGAATCGAGTTGAGCGTGGTGTAGGCGTACTGGATCACGTCGTCGACCCAGCCGCGAAAGTAGCCCGCGGCGATCCCGGCGACGATGCCGAGCGGCAGCAGCACGAGCGTGGTGAGCGTGCCGATGACCAGGCTGGTGCGGATGCTCTTCAGCGCCTGGTAGAGCACGTCGGTGCCGACGCGATCGGTGCCAAAGACATGATAGCCGGCGGCGAGCGCCGCGATCGGCCCGGCGAGCGCGAGGATCGCACCGAGCGCGGCGGCGGCTGCGCCCCAGGGCACCTCGGGCCAGCGCCGCGCGAGGGTGCGCCGGCCGGCGAGCACGAGGAGCGCCCAGAGCACCGCGGCGGCCGCCAGGCCCAGCGCGATGCGCAACGCCACGTCCCCGTCCCGGTCGGCCTCCGTCTTCAGGTGGGCGCCGCCGTGCGCGAGGCGCGGAAACTCGCGCAGCAGGGAGCCGTCGGGCTGCTCCACGTTCTCCTTCTGGTACAGGCGCGTGGCCAGCGGCGCCGAGTAGGTCTTCTCCACGCGCGTGCGCAGCGGCGTCAGCAGCCAATCCAGCGCCGAGTCGACCTGCACCGAGTAGGCCACCGGCTTCGCCGCATCCTGTTGCGGCAGCTGCGGCCGGTAGTGCAGCGAATCGAGCAATCCGACCCCGACGAAGCAGGCCAGCACCACCGCGCAGGCCACGGCGATGCGGCTGCGGAACACCCGCGCCCAGGGCGCGGCCAGATGCACGCGCCGGGCGCTGTACCCGGCGAAGGCGGCCACCGCGGCAACCAGCAGCCACACCAGGACGTCGGTGGCAAGGACGACCGGCATCAGCTGAGCCTCACGCGCGGGTCGACGATCGTGTAGGAAATGTCGGTGAGCAGGAGGCCCACGATATAGAGCACCGAGCCGATGAACACCATGGCGCGCACCACGGCGAAGTCCTGCGCCTGGATGGCGTCGATGGTGTAGCTGCCCAGGCCCGGGATGCCGAAGAACGATTCGGTGATCAGGCTGCCCATGAACAGCAGCGGGATCACCACCACCACGCCGGTGAGGATCGGGATGAGCGCGTTCTGCAGCACGTGGCGGAACATCACCACCGACTCGGCGAGACCCTTGGCGCGCGCCGTGCGCACGTAGTCCTTGCCCATCTCCTCGAGAAACAGGGTCCGGTACCAGCGGCTGCCGGCGCCGATGCCGCCGATGACGCCGATCAGCACCGGCAGGACGAGGAACTTCATCGCGTCCGCGCCGCCTTCGTAGCCCGAGATCGGCACCAGGTGCCAGAGCTTCGAGATCAGGTACTGCCCGCCGATGATGTAGAAGAGCGACGAGATCGACATCATCGCCACGCACAGGATCACGCCCCACAGGTCGAGGTAGGTGGCGCGAAAGAACGCCATGCCCAATGCAAAGGTGATGTTCACCGCCAGGCCGACGAGGAACACGGGGACGGCGAGCGCGAGGCTCGGCATCATGCGCGTGCGGATCTCGTTGCCGATGTCGCGGTTGTCCTCGGCGCGGCCGAAGTCCAGGGCGAAGAGCTTCACCGACTTCTCGAAGAAGATGGTGTGCGTCGCCTTTGCCGCGCCCGAAGCGGCGGCGTTCCACAGCAGCGGCTTGTCGTAGCCGCGCTCGGCTTTCCACTTCTCGATGGCTTCCGGGGTGACGCGCTTCGCGCCGAGCTGCATGCGCGCCACGTCGTCCGGCGTGTTGACGAGGAAGAACAGCGCAAACGTGATCAGGTTGATGCCGACGAGGATCGGGATCGCGTACAGCGTGCGGCGGATGATGTAGGCGAGCATCTACGCGGGCTTGGCCGCCATGCGCTCGCGCCGCCGGTAGCTGCGCACCGCCGGGATCGCCGATACGACCAGAACGAGCAGCAGCAGGCCCAGGGGCCAGACGATCGGCTGGTTCCACTCGCGCCGCATCGCGGCGCGTTTCTCGATGTCGACCCGCAGGTACTTCAGGTTGTTGCGCGCCATGTTGTTCGGCTTGCCGTTCAGCATCCAGGCGTGCGACAGGCC
>JAOUGZ010000493.1 GCA_029865405.1 Betaproteobacteria bacterium | reverse complement strand
ACGGAAATCGCGGTGCTGGTGCCGATCTTCTACCTCATCAACGTCGCCATCGCCCACCGTCTCAACCGCGTGTTCCTGTCGGGCTACCGCCTGCGCCACGCCTACGATCGCTTGACCGAGGACCACACCCGGCTCAACAAGCAGCTCGAGCAGCAGATCGAGGATCTGCTGGAGGCGCGCCAGGAAGTCGAAGCGTCCGGGCGCAAGCTGACGCTGTTCGCCGAGCGCGCGCCGATTTCCGTGATCGAGACGGACGCGAATTCCACCATCCTGGAGATGAATCCCGCCACCGAGCACATGCTGGGCTACTCGACGCTCGAACTCATCGGGCGCAGCGCGCTCAACACTCTGTTCCCGGCCGACGAAGCCGCCCTGACGCCCGCGTGGTGGAGCGAGTTCGTGGCCCGCCGCGAACCGGTGAGCCGGATGCGCGCGCGCTGCCTGCGCCGCGACGGCCTGGAACTGGAATGCGAATTCACGATCACGCCGCTGGTCAACGAGGCCGGTGATCTGGTGTCGATCATCGCGCAATTCCAGGACATCACGCAGCAGCTGGAGGCCGAGCGCCTGAAAAAGGAGTTCACGGCGACGCTGTCGCACGAGCTGCGTACGCCGCTCACCTCGATCATCGGCTCGCTGCAGCTCGTCACCAGCGGCGTCGTCGGCGAGGTCGGGGGCGAGGTTTCCGAGCTCGCGAACGTCGCCGAGCGCAATGCGCAGCGCCTTCTGGACCTGATCAACGACCTGCTGGACATCGACAAGATCGAATCCGGCAAGTTCACGCTGGCGCCCGAGAGCGTGCAGGTCAGCGAACTGGTGCAGGAGTCGCTCATTCTCAACAAGTCGTTCGCTGATCGCTTCCGCGTCGCACTCGAGGTGCGCGATCCTGTGCCGGACGTGCGCGTCTATGTCGATCGCAAGCGACTCATGCAGGTGATGACCAACCTGCTATCGAACGCCGCCAAGTTCTCGCCCGAAGGATCGGCGGTGGAAGTGCGTACGCGCCTTGCCGACGGTATGGTGCGCGTCGAAATCAGCGATCGCGGGCCGGGCATTCCGGACGACTTTCGAACGCGCATATTCACGCGCTTTGCCCAGGCCGATTCCACCACCACGCGCAACAAGGGCGGCACCGGCCTCGGCCTTGCCATCTGCAAGCGCTTGATAGAGCTGATGAACGGCCGCATCGGCTTCAACGACCGGCCCGGCGGCGGCGCCACCTTCCACTTCGAATTGCCGGTGCTGGCCGACGCGGCATCCACCTGAGGACAAAAAGGCATGCCCGAGCGCCCGCTGCAAAAGATCTGCTACGTGGAAGACGACGACGACATCCAGCGCATCGCGCGCCTGGCGCTGGAGCGCGTCGGCAAGATGCAGGTGTCCATCATCGGCGATCCTACCGCCGCCATCGACGGCATCCTCGCCTTCAAGCCGGACCTGGTCCTGCTGGACTGGATGATGCCGGTGATGGATGGGCCGACGCTCTTCAAGCGCATGCGCGAAACGGCCGGACTGGAGGACATTCCGGTGGTCTTCATCACCGCCAAGGCATCGCAGCGCGAATTGGAGGAGCTGCGCGCGATGGGCGCCTCGGGCGTGCTCTCCAAGCCCTTCTCGCCGAAAGATCTGCCCGAGCAGCTGCGCGCCATCTGGCGCGGGTTGCCCTAGCGCGCCCGCCGGCCAGCGCCTATCCGGCGACGACCTCGGCGACCGTCACGCCGGCGCGGCCGAATTCCAGCGTGCGGCGGATGCGGTAGGGTTCGTCCGCCGTCGCCTTGGGGAGCTTCGCCAGGTTGAGGAATTTCTGCGGCCGCAGCGGCTGGCCGCGGGCATCGCGCACCACCATGACTTTCGGCTGCAGCCGTTGCGCGGCATTCTGCGCCACCACCACCCCGATCTCACCGCTGTTCAGCTCGACGACGCTGCCCACCGGGAAGTAGCCGATGCAGCGGATGAACTGCTCGACGAGCCGCGGATGAAACGTCCTGCCGCGCATCCTGAAGAGCAGGTTGAGCGCATTGGAGGGCGACATCGCCTCGGCGTAGGGGCGCTTGACGGTCAGCGCATCGAAGGTATCGACGATGCCGGCCATCGCGCCCAGTACGCCGAGCGCGTCGCCCTTCACGCCGCCCGGATAGCCCGAGCCGTCGAAACGCTCGTGATGCAGTACGGCGATCTGCGCCACCTCGGCCGGCAGGCCGCTGGTCGCGGCGAGGATGTCCCGGCCGCGCGCCACGTGTCCGCGAATGATCTTGAACTCCGCCGCCTCGAGCCGGGTGACTTTGTGCAGCATCTCCTGCGGCAGGTCCAGCATGCCGATGTCCTGCAGCAAGCCGGCCAGACCCGCGTGCTCGATAGCCTGCTCGTCCATGCCGAGAAAGCGGGCAAAAGCGATCATGTAGACGGAGACGTCCATGGCGCGCTCGAGTTGGTATCCGCCGCGTTTGCGCATGGCCGAAAACAGCATCAGCGCGTCCGGATTGCGCAGCATGCTCTGCGTCATATTGCCCACGGCCGCGCGCGCCTGCGTCGATTCGAGCGTCCTGCGCACGCGCACGGCTTCAAATACGTCGCCCATCGCTCCATGCGCGTCCTGCAATGCGCCCTGGGCTTTCGGCCATTCGTGCTCCACGGCCACGCTTTCACGGTGCACGACACGCCCGGTGCCCGGCAGCCCGGCGAGCGGCGCGCCCGCTGCCGGGGCGCTTGCGGCCGCGTCCGCCTTGTCCGTATCGATATACACGTCGCGGCAGAGCGACTTCAGGGCATCGAGCTGCTGCTGGGTGCGCACGACGAATCCCTGGTACAGGAAGGGCGTGCCGATCCAGGAGCGATCCAGCTCCCCGACGTACATGCCGAACCGCAACTCTCCCACGGGAATCTTCTTCTTCATCGCACCGCGGATGACGCCAGCCTAGTGGCCCTGGTAGAACTTGCGCGACAGGTAGCCAATGACCTCGTCGGCGTTGCGGAAGCGCGCGTCGCGGTCCTTCTCGAGCAGCTTGTCGAACAGGCGCTGGTAGCGCTGCAAGCGCTCGGGAAGCGCGGGCGGGGGAGTATTGAGGTGGTGCAGCGCCACCTCCACCGCGGTTTCCCCCTCGAACAGGTGCGACCCCAG
>JAOUGZ010000492.1 GCA_029865405.1 Betaproteobacteria bacterium | reverse complement strand
GGTGCTCGGCGTGGGCACGCCGCACGGCGGACCGGTGCGCCTTGCCAACGGCGCCTTCGCGAAAGCGGAGAGCGGCGAAGTGCGCGTCGCGCTGCCCGAGCTCGCCGCGCTCGAGCAGGTGGCGCGCGCGGGCGGCGGGCGCTTTCACCTGCTCGACGCCGAGACGCCGCACTTCGCGCGCAGCGCCCAGGCCTGGGCCGCCTCGCCCGCGGCGCCGGCGGAAGTCTCGAGCGTGCGCCGGGACGACGGCATCTGGTTCGTGCTCCTCGCGCTGCCCTTCGCGGCGCTGCTCTTTCGCCGCGGCTGGCTCGCGGGCCTCGCCGCGCTCGCGATCGCGCTGCCGGCGCCGCAGGCGCTGGCGTCCGAGTGGCCGGACCTGTGGCGCCGCGCCGACCAGCAGGCGGCGGCGGAGTTCGCCAAGGGCCGCTTCGGCGAGCACGAGAAGCTCCTCTCCCGGCTCGATGCGGACTCGCCCTGGCGCGCACTGCTCCTTTACCGCAGCGGCCGCTTCGCCGAGGCCGCGGTGCTCTTCGCCGCCGGCGATACGGCCGATGCCCACTACAACCGCGGCAATGCGCTCGCGCTCGAGGGACGCCTCGAAGCGGCGCTCGCCGCCTACGGCGCCGCGCTCGAGCGAAGCCCTTCGATGCGCGATGCGCTCTTCAACCGCGCGCTCGTGCGGGAGGCCCTGGCCATGCGCCGCGCGCAGGCGCAGCGCGGCGGCGAGGCGAAGCCGCGCGCCGAAGCGCCCTCGGCGCCCGTGCGCCGCGAGAGCGGCATCGCGCGGCGCGGCACGCAGCCCGACGCGGGCGAGGGCGAGTCGCGAGTGGGCTCGGGCGCGGCGCCCGGACGCTCGCAGGCGCGCACCGACCTCGCCCGGCGCGAGGGACGCGACGACGACGCGGCGAAGCCCGAGGGCGCGCCCGATGCGGCGGAACTGAAGCGCCTCGAGGGCCTGCTCGCCGGCGTCCCGGACGATCCGGGGTCGCTCCTCGCCAACCGCTTCGCGCGCCAGCTGCGCATGCGCGGCAACTGGCACCACGACACCGGGGAGCGCTGGTGAGGGCGGCGCTCGCGCTCGCGCTCCTCGCGGCCGCGCTCGGCGCTCGCGCCGCGCCCGCCGAGCTCATCGTCGAGGCCGAGCTCCTGCCCGCGCGCGTCTACGTCGGCGGCGAAGCGCTGCTGCGGCTGCGGGCGCTGCGCGCGCCGGGCATCCCGCACGGCGTGCTGCGCCCGCCCGAGCTCGGCGAGGCGGCGCAGATCTCGCTCGCCGGCGCCATCGACACCTACCAGAGCGAGCGCGCGGGCGTGACCTACGACGTGCTCGAGCGCACGCACGTCATCGTGCCCCGGCGCGCCGGGCGCCTGGTCGTGCCGGGCGCCGAGTTCGAGAGCGTGCTGCGCTACGCCGAAGTGTTCCAGCGCGATGCACGCACCACGAATACGCCGCTCACGGCGCGCGGGCCGCAGCAAGTGCTGGAGGTGCGCGCGATTCCCGTCTCCGCGGGCGAGCCGTGGCTGCCGGCGCGCGCGCTGACGCTGGAGGAATCCTGGTCGCGCGACCTCGACGCGCTGTCGACGGGGACGCCGGTGACGCGCACGCTGGTGCTGCAGGCCGAGGGCCTCGCGGCCGAGCGGTTGCCGCGGCTGGAGATGGCGCCGCATCCTTCGCTATTGGTGCACCACGACCAGCCCGAGCTCTTCACCGAGTACCGGGCGAGCGGGATGGCGGGCCGGCGCGTGCAGCGCATCGTGCTCATGCCGGTCGGCGCGGGCGCGCTCGAGCTGCCCGAGATGAACGTGCGCTGGTGGGACGTGAGCGCCGACGTGCCGCGCGTGGCGACGGTTTCCGGGCGCACGCTGCGCCTGCACGCGGCGATCGCGCCGGCGGCGGCGCCGCCGATCGCCGAGGAAGGCGTGTCCTGGCAGGGCGTGCTGCGCTGGAGCCTGCTGGGGATCGTCGTCGCCGGGGTGCTCGCTTTCTGGTGGCACGAGCGCACGCGCGCGCCGCGCGACGCGCGGAAGAAATTGCGCACCGCGTGCCGGCGGAACGACGCGCGCGGCGCGCGCGACGCGTTGATCGAATGGGGCAAGGCAATGGGCGCGCCGCCCGCGCTCGATCTGGCGCAGGCGGGCGCGCTCGACGCCGCGCTCTACGGCGGCGGCGCGTGGGACGGGAAAGCGTTCTGGCGCGCGGCGCGGCCGCGGCTGCGCAAAAGAAAAGGGCGGCGCGCTGCGCCGCCCCGCTCCGGGCTGCCTGCCTTTTTCAGGCTGCAGCCGCCGCGCGGCTGATCACTTCGCGGCGAAGCAGTAGAACAGGCCCGCGGCGGCAGCGAGCGCGGGCGCTATTCCCGCGCACAAACCGTGACGATTCGCCCCAGGTTCTCCACATTGCGTCCCGGGTTTGTCAGATCGTCCCGGCATCTTCTTTCCTAACCAATCCGAGGGGATGCCATGAAACTCGCCGCCGCCGCCAGGCCCGCCGCCATCGCGCTGCTCGCGCTCGTGCTGTTCGTGCCGGTCACCATGATCCAGGGCCTGATCGCCGAGCGCCAGGCGCGGCGCGACGAGGCGGTGAGCGGCATCGCGCAGGGTTGGGGCCGGCGCCAGACGCTCTCGGGCCCCTATCTCCTCGTGCCCTACGAGCGCACGCGCATCGACGTGGTGCAGGAAACGATCGACGGCCGACCGCGCGAGCGGCGCACCGAGCGCACCGAGTCGCACGTGCTGCGCCTGCCCGCGGACACCGTCGACTGGCGCATCGGCGCCGAGGTGAGCGAAAAGGCGCGCGGCATCTACAAGGCACGCCTGTACAGCGCGAGCGCCGAGGCGCGCGGTCGCTTCAGCGTGCCGGCGCAATTCGGGCTCACCGAGCCCGCGGAGCGCATCAAGTGGGGCACGCCGCGGCTCGTGGTCGGCGTGACCGACCCGGGCGGCATCCGCAGCGTCTCGCCGCTCACCGTCGCCGGCGCCGAGCACGCCTTCGAGGCCGGCTCCGGCGACGAGCCCGCCCTGCCCGGCGGCGTGCACGTGCCGCTTCCGGGTTTGCGCGCGGCAGCGCAGTCGATCGAGTTTTCCTTTTCGCTCGAGCTCGCGGGTTCCGAAGCCTTCGCCGTCGCG
>JAOUGZ010000491.1 GCA_029865405.1 Betaproteobacteria bacterium | reverse complement strand
CGCTGCCCCCCGGAAGCGGCGATCGCGAACAACGTGGCGACGAGGCACAGCGCGAGGACTGCCTGGGCGAAGCCGAAGCTCAGCCGCCGGCGCGCATCCTTCGACAGCAGATCGATGATCATCAGCGCGCAGGCGCCGGCGAGCAGCACGACTTCCGGCAGCGCCGGCCAGAGACCCAGCAGGGGCACGAAGCTCATAGCTTGGGCTGCGCCACGTGGCGCAGCAGTTCGTCGACCGAGGCGTGCATCACCTCCGTGAAGGGCAGCGGGTAGACGCCCATGAAGAGCACCGCCGCGGCCAGCAGGCCGAGCACCACGAGCTCGCGCGGCTCGAGGTCCTTGAGCGCCGCGACATGCTGGTTGGCCACCGCGCCGAACACCACGCGCTTGACCATCCACAGGGTGTAGGCGGCGCCGAACACGAGCGTGGTCGCGGCCGCGAAGGCCAGCCAGAAGTTGCTCTGCATCGCGCCCATGATCACCATGAACTCGCCGACGAAGCCGCTGGTGGCCGGCAGCCCGCTATTGGCCATGGCGAAGAGCACGAGCAGCGAAGCAAAGCGCGGCATGGTGTTCACCACGCCGCCGTAGTCGGCGATCATGCGCGTGTGCATGCGGTCGTAGAGCACGCCCACGCACAGGAACAGCGCGGCCGAGACGAAGCCGTGCGAGATCATCTGCACCAGCGCGCCCTCCACGCCCCAGGCGTTGAAGACGAAGAAGCCGAGCGTGACGAAGCCCATGTGCGAGATCGAGGAATAGGCGATGAGCTTCTTCAGGTCGGTCTGCACCAGCGCCACCAGGCCGATGTAGACCACGGCGATGAGCGACAGCGCGATCATCATCCAGGCGAGCTCGCGCGCGGCATCGGGCAGGATCGGCAGCGAAAAGCGGATGAAGCCGTAGGCGCCGAGCTTGAGCATGATCGCCGCCAGCACCACCGAGCCGCCGGTGGGCGCCTCGACGTGCGCGTCGGGCAGCCAGGTGTGCACCGGCCACATCGGCACCTTGACGGCGAAGGCGAGGAGGAAGCCGAAGAACAGCCACTCCTGCGCGCCGAGCGACAGCGGCAGCTTGTGCCAGTCGAGCACGGCGAAGCTGCCGCCCGACTTGCCGTACAGGTACAGGAGCGCGATCAGCATCAGCAGCGAGCCGGCGAGCGTATAGAGGAAGAACTTGACCGCGGCGTACACGCGGTTCGGCCCGCCCCAGACGCCGATGATGATGAACATCGGGATCAGCGTCGCCTCGAAGAACACGTAGAACAGCACGCCGTCGAGCGCCGAGAACACGCCGTTCATCACCCCCGAGAGCATGAGGAACGAGGCGTAGTACTGGCCGACGCGGCTGCCGATCACGCTCCAGCCGGCGATCACCACCAGCACGGTGATGAACGAGTTCAGGATCACGAACAGCACCGAGATGCCGTCCACGCCGAGGTGGTAGTTGACGTTGAACTGGCGGATCCACGGCGCCAGCTCGACGAACTGCATGCCCGCCGAGGCCGTGTCGAAACCGGCATACAGCGGCAGCGTGACGAGGAAGCCGGCGAGCGCGCCGGCCAGCGCGAGCGCGCGCTGCAGCGGCGCGTTGCGGTCTCCGCCCAGGGCGAGCACGAGCAGCGCCGCGCCGATGGGCACCCAGATGGCGAGCGACAGGAGCGGTGCGTTCATCGGTGCGCTATTGCCAGAACCGCCAGATGACCCAGCTGATGCCGGCGAGGATGCCGAACAGCATCAGGAACGCGTAGGTGTTGAGGATGCCGGTCTGCATCAGGCGCACCACGCCCGAGAACCACCCCACGAGCCGGGCGGAGCCGTTCACCGCGATGCCGTCGATCAGGGTCTGGTCGCCCGCCTTCCACAGCCCGGTGCCCAGCACGCGCGCCCCGGCGCCGAACAGCCAGGCGTAGAGCTCGTCGAAGCCGTACTTGCGCTCCACCACCGCGTACAGCGGCCCCAGGGCAACGGCGATGCGCTTGGGCAGGTCCGTGCGCACGCGGTACAGCACGTACGCGGCAGCGATGCCGGCGAGGGCCAGCCAGAACGGCAGCGAGGTCAGGCCGTGCGCGATGAAGGTCCACAGGCCGTGGAACTCGCCGGCGGCGCGCGGCAGCGCGCTGCCGAAGAAGTCCCCGAACACCACCGGCCCGATCACGTAGCCCGCGACGACCGACGGGATGGCGAGCAGCACCAGCGGCACGGTCACCACCGCCGGCGACTCGTGCGGCGGGTGCGCGACATCGAAGCGCGGCGCGCCGTGGAACGCCATGAACACGAGGCGGAAGGTGTACGTGGCGGTGATGAAAACGGTCACCAGCACGCACAGCCAGGCGAACAGCGCGCCCGGCGTCGCCGAATGGCGCACGGCCTCGATGATCGCGTCCTTGGAGAAGAATCCCGCGAACCCGGGGATGCCCGCCGACGAGATCGCGCCCAGCAGCAGCGTCCAGTAGGTCCAGGGCATGTAGCGCTTCAGACCGCCCATGCGGCGCATGTCCTGCTCGTGGTGCAGCGCGATGATCACCGAGCCGGCGGCGAGGAACAGCACCGCCTTGAAGAAAGCGTGCGTCATGAGATGGAAGATCGCTGCCGAGTACGCCGAGGCGCCGAGCGCGACCGTCATGTAGCCGAGCTGCGACAGCGTCGAGTACGCCACCACGCGCTTGATGTCGAACTGCGTCAGCGCAACCAGCGCCATGAAGAGCGCCGTGATGCCGCCGATCACCAGCACCACCGAGCGCGCCGTGGACGACAGCTCGAAAAGCGGCGACATGCGCGCCACCATGAAGATCCCCGCGGTCACCATGGTGGCGGCGTGGATCAGCGCCGAGATCGGCGTCGGGCCCTCCATCGAGTCGGGCAGCCAGACATGCAGCGGGAACTGCGCGCTCTTGCCCATGGCGCCGACGAACAGCAGAATGCACACCAGCGTCAGGGGCGCCGCCGACGCCGGCGCCTGCCCGAACACCGTCGCGTAGTCGAGGCTGCCGAAGTGCGCCAGCACCAGCCCGATGCCGAGCAGGAAGCCGAAGTCGCCCACCCGGTTGACGAGGAACGCCTTCAGGTTCGCGTGGATCGCCGTGGAGCGCGTGTACCAGAAGCCGATGAGCAGGTACGACACG
>JAOUGZ010000046.1 GCA_029865405.1 Betaproteobacteria bacterium | reverse complement strand
ACCGCATGAAGCGCGAGGAGGAAAAGCCGGCCACGCCCGCCGCGCCGCCGCGCCAGGAGGTGTTGCTTGCGGAGATTCGCGACCTGCTGAAGAAAGGCTAGGCGCCCGGCTAGGGCTTGAAGTCGCCCGCCTTGGTCACCGCGAGCCGCTCGAGCTGGAGGTGGCGGCGCAGCGCGTCGCGCACCTCGGCCGGCGTGAGCGCGGCGACGCGTTTCTCGAAGTCGACGTCCCAGGCGAGGGTGCGCCCAAGGTACAGGTAGCGCGACAGGCGCTCGGCGAGCGCACTGTCCTGCGTGCGCGCCAGGTAGCGCGCCTCGAGCAGGCCTTTCTTCGCCGCGGCCACCTCGTCGGCGCCGAAGCCCTCGCCGAGCGCGCGCTGCAGCTCCTCGCGCACGGCGCGCTCGACGCGCGCCTTGTTCTCCGGGGCGAAGATCGCCGATATCCACAGGTTGGCCGCGTCGTCGAGGGGGCTGGCGCTGAACCAGGTGTAGGTGCTGTAGGAGAGCCCTTCCTTCTCGCGGATGCGCTCGGGCAGGCGCGCGGTCGAGGAGCCGCCGAGCAGCTGATTGGCGAGGACCAGGGCCGGGAAGTCCGGATCGTCGTCGCGCAGGCGCATGTTCAGCCCGGCGCGCAGCACGGCGTTGGCCTTGTCCGGGGTGCGCAGCTCGCGTTCCAGGGCCGGGCGCTCGAAATAGCGCATGGCGATGCGCGCGTACGGCGACGGGTTCTTCCAGTCGCCGAGCAGCGCCTCGACCAGCGCCGCAAGCGGCGCCGGGTCGAAGTCGCCCACCGCCGCGAAGTCCGCGCCCGTGGCGCCCACCAGCTCGCGGTGGCAGTCGCGCGCGTCCGCGAGCGTCACCGATTGCAGCGCGGCGATGCGTTCCTCCAGCGACTGCTCGTAGTGCCAGTGACCCTTGGGGTAAGGATGCAGGTGGCGCCGCAGCTCCTCGCCGGCGACCGCGGAAGGATCGCTGCGCTGCGCCTCGGCGCGGGTCAGCGCGCCGCGCTTGAGCTCCTCGAACTCGGAGGCCGGAAACGCGGGCTCGCGCAGCACCTCGGCCACGAGGCGCAGGGCGTCGGCGAGATGCTCGCGCCGCGTCTCCAGCGTCGCACCGCCGGCGCTCACCTTGACGGTCGTTTTCAGGCGCTCGAAGGCGTCGCGCAGCTCGGCGCGCGTATGCCGCGTGGTGCCGCGCATCAGCATCTCGCCGGCGAGCGTGCATGCGGTGCTGCGCCCGCGCGTGCTTTGCTCGTCGCCCCAGTGCAGGTCGATCTTCGCCACCACCGTTGCGCCGCGCGTGCGCTTGGGCAGGAGCGCCACGCGCACGCCATTGGCCAGGGTGCGGCGCTGCAGGCGCGCCTCGATGTTCTGCGGCGACGGATCGAAAGCTTCGCCCTTGGCCAGCGTCGCGCCGCCCTGGTAGCCGTCGAGCGCGGCGCGCACGTCGGGAACGCCCGGAATCTGCGCGCGCTGCGGCTGCGCCGTCGGCACGAACTGGCCGAGCACGCGGTTGTCGGGCTTGAGGTAGGCCTCGGCGACGCGCTGCACGTCGGCCACCGTCACCGCGCGCAGCCGGTCGCGGTACAGGTAGAACAGGCGCCAGTCGCCCAGCGTGTGGAATTCGGCGAGGGCGCTCACCAGCTCGCGCGCATCGAGCGGCGCCTTGTCCATTTCGTTCAGCAGCGTGGTGCGCGCGCGCTCGACTTCCTCGGCCCGCACCGGCTCGCGCCGTACGCCGTCCAGCGTCCCGAGCAGCGCCTCGCGCGCGGCGTCGAGCGCGCCGTCCTTCGGCAGGCTGGCGCCGAAGGCGACGTAGCCGGGGTCGTGCAGGGCGCGCTCGAATCCCCAGATCGCGCTCGCCAGCCCTTTCTGCACCAGCGCCTGATGCAGCCGGCCCTGCGGCGCGGCGCGCATCAGCTCCACCAGCACCTCGACGGCGGGAAAGTCCGGATGGCTGCCGGCCGGCGCGCGGAACAAGGTCGCGACGATGGGCGTATCGCCCGTTCGGTGCAGCGTGACCGTGCGCTCGCCGTCCTGCACCGGCTCCGTCGTGTACAGCACGGGCAGGGCGCGTGCCGGCCGCGGCAGCGGCCCGAAGTGCTTCGCCACCAGCGCCAGCGCGCGCTGCACCTCGATGCGTCCGCCCACCACCAGCAGCGCGTTGTCGGGCTGGTACCAGGTGCGGTAGAAGGCGCGCAGCCGCTCGATCGGCACCTCTTCGATGTCGGAGCGTGCGCCGATGATGGCGTGGCCGTAGTTGTGCCAGGCGAAGGCGAGGCGCTGCATGCGCTGGAACAGGATGCTGCCGGGACTGTTCTCGCCCATCTCGAATTCGTTGCGCACCACGGTCATCTCGCTGTCGAGGTCCGCCTTGCGCACGAACGAATTCAGCATGCGGTCGGCTTCCATCGCCAGCGCCCATTCGAGGTTGTCGCCCGTGGCGGGCAGGGTCTCGAAATAGTTCGTGCGGTCGTGCGACGTGGTGCCGTTCCAGCGCGCGCCGCGCCGGGCGAACTCCTGCTTCACGTCGGGGTGCTTCGTCGAGCCCTTGAACAGCATGTGCTCGAGCAGGTGCGCCATGCCCTTCTCGCCGTAGCCCTCGTGGCGCGAGCCGACGAGGTAGGTCATGTGCACCGTCACCGTGTCGGCGCTCGCGTCCGGCACGAGGAGCACGCGCAGGCCGTTGTCCAGGCGGTACTCGGAGACGCCCTCGACCTCGGTCACCTTGCGCGGCGCGCCGGCAGCGAGCCCGGGCAGGGCAAGGGCGAGCAGGAGGAGGGCGAGGAGCTTCTTCATCACGGTCTTTCAGGCGCGGGGATACCGTTCTTGGAGCGGCGCCCGGGCCAAAAGGTTCAGCGCTAGGACTTCGGCTCGGGGCCGAGCTTCTTGTATTCGTCGCGCATGCAGTCGCGCAGCACCGTGCCCTGCTTGCCCTTGCAGGCCTGGAGCACGAGGTCGCGCCGCTCGGCGTTGACGAAGTAGCGCTCCTCGCAGGCCGCGGGGTCGCGGTTGTTCTTGCACAGCTCGCGCGCCATGCAGGCGCGCTGCTCGGCGTGCGGCACGTAGCGGCAGATGCGTCCGGCTTCGCGGAACTGCTCGCGCCCGGCCTCGGTGCGCGACTGCGCGTGCACGGCGGTGGCCGCGCCGTACAGCGCAAGCACCAGGAGTCCGGTGCGCATCATCCCAGCTGCTTGAGCAGCGTATCGGCGCCGCTCACCTCGAACTTGCCGGGCGCCTCGATGTTCAGCTGCTTCACGACGCCGTCGTCCACCAGCATCGAGAAGCGCCGCATGCGCAGGCCCATCCCGCCGGCGCTCGAATCCAGCTCCAGACCGAGCGCCTTGGTCCAGTCGCCGTTACCGTCGCCGAGCATGCGGATCTTGCCCGTGGCCTTTTCCTGCCTTCCCCACGCCTGCATGACATATCCGTCATTGACAGCGACACACCACACTTCGTTCACGCCTCTTGCCTTGAGCGCGTCGAGGTTGGCGAGATAGCTCGGCACGTGCTTCGCGGAACAGGTTGGCGTGAACGCCCCGGGCAGGCCGAAGACGGCGATCTTCTTGCCCTTCATCGCCTCGGCCACGCCGACCGGAGTGGGCCGCATCGGACAGTTGGTCTCGTCGTTCCAGTCCGCGGACTCGTACAGCTTGCCGTCGGGAAGCTTGTCGCCGACCTTGATCGTCATGGGGTTTCTCCCTGCGTGCGAGTGGCTCGAGGGCGCCGATGATAACTCAAGCGGTTTGCAATGCGGCGCGCCGCCCGCGCTCGACGTCGATGCCGGCAAGGAGCGCGAGCCCGACGACGAAATACGCGCCGACGGCGAGGATGCCGAGGCGGTGGTCGCCCGCGAAGATCCAGGTCACCAGGCCGTAGGTGAGCGGGCCGAAGATCGACGCGGCCTTTACCGCGAGGCCCCACAGGCCGAAGAACTCCGCCTCGCGCGTGCGCGGCGAGAGGTAGCCGACGATGGCGCGCCCGGCGGCCTGCGAGGAGCCCATGCACAGGCCGGCGAGGTTGGCCGCCACCCAGAAGGTGGCCGCGTCGTCGGCGACGTAGGCGAGGGCGATCATGCCGATCCAGCCGACGAGGATCAGCGCCATCGAGCGCATGTGGCCGATCGCGTCCTGCAGGTAGCCGAAGCCGAAGGCGCCGACCGCGGCGGTGACATTGACCACCAGCACGAGGACGATGGTCTGCTGCTGCGTGAACTTCATCGCCTCCTGCGCGTAGATGGCGGCGAGCGCGATCACCGCCATGATGCCCGCCTGGTAGAACAGGATGCAGACGAGAAAGCGCCGCAGGTCGCGGTACTGCTGCGCGTGGTGCAGGGTATGCAGGACGCGCGTCCACGCCCGGCCGTCGCGCACCTGCGGCACGGCGCGCTCCTTGAGGAGCAGGAACGTCGGCGTCGCGCACAGCGCGAATACCACCGCGGTGATCACCATGGTGACCGGCACGAACTGGTCGCCACTCTGGCCCGCGCCCTGCGCCCAGGTGATGTAGACGAGCGAGATGCCGAGCGAGACGATCCCGCCCACGTAGCCGAAGGCCCAGCCCCAGCCCGAGACGCGCCCCATGGCCCTGGAGTCGGCGAGCTCGGGCAGGAACGCCGCGATCAGGTTCTCGCCGGTGGAGAAGAAGAAGTTGGACAGGACGATGAGGGCCATCGCGAGCGCCACCGCGCCGGGGCTGGTGAAGTACAGCGCGGCGGTGAACAGCACGCAGCCCACCGTGGCGTAGAGGAGCAGGCGCTTCTTTGCCGCGTGCGCGTCGGCCCAGGCGCCCACCAGCGGCGCCGACAGCAGCACGGCGAGGTAGGACACCGAGAGCGCGGCGGTCCAGGCGAAGGTCGCCCACGGCGCGCGGCCGGCGATCGCGGCGACGAAGAAGGCGTTGTACACCGCCGTGATGACCACGGTGGTGTAGCCCGAGTTGGCGAAGTCGTACATGCTCCACGCCCAGACTTCACGCAGCTTGACTTCGGGCGCCAGCGCCTTTGCCTTGGGCATCCCTGATTCTAGCGTTATAGTGTCCGCGTCCATGGCCCAGGCCGCCGCCAAGCCCGCCGCCGAGCGGCGGCTGACGCTCATCGAACTCCTCGACTGGCTGGTCGAGGACGGCCTCGCCGCGCGCGCGCCGGCCGAGGACCTGAAGAAGGAGCGGCGCTACTGGCGCGGCGCGCAGCATCCGCTCACGCTCGTGGCGGAGGCGGGCTGGAAGGAGCCGCGCGCCCCGCACCGGCCGCTGACGCTGGAGCTGCTGGCCGAGTGGCTGGCGAAGCGCGTGGGCCTGGAGTACCTGCACATCGACCCGCTGAAGATCAATTTCTCCGTGGTCACCGAAGTGATGTCGAGCGCCTACGCCACGCGCTTCCGCATCCTGCCGGTGGAGTTGAACGCCCGGGAGGTGGTGATCGCCACCGCCGAGCCGTACGTGCGCGAATGGGAGCCCGAGATCGCGCGCCTGGCGAACCGCGAGATCCGGCGCGTGATCGCCAACCCGGTGGCGATCGAGCGCTGCCAGGTCGAGTTCTACAGCCTGGCGAAATCGATCAAGGGCGCGAACCGCGGCGCGGGCGGCGCCTCGGGGCTGTCCAACCTCGAGCAGCTGGTCGAGCTGGGCAGCGCCAACAAGTCGCTCGACGCCAACGACGCGCACATCGTCAAAGTGGTGGACTGGCTCTGGCAGTACGCCTTCGAGCAGCGCGCGAGCGACATCCACATCGAGCCGCGGCGCGAGGCGGGCCTGGTGCGCTTTCGCATCGACGGCGTGCTGCACCAGGTGTACCAGATCCCGCCGTCGGTGCTGGCGGCGATGACCAGCCGCATCAAGATCCTCGGGCGCATGGACGTGGTGGAGAAGCGCCGGCCGCAGGACGGGCGCATCAAGACGCGCATGGTGAACGGCGACGAGGTGGAGCTGCGCCTGTCGACGCTGCCCACCGCTTTCGGCGAAAAGCTGGTGATGCGCATCTTCGATCCGGAAGTGCTGGTGCGCGATTTCCGCGAGCTCGGCTTCTCCGAAGAGGACCATCGGCGCTGGAAGGAGATGACCGAGCGTGCGCACGGCATCGTGCTGGTGACCGGCCCCACGGGCTCGGGCAAGACGACGACGCTGTACTCGACGCTGAAGAGCCTCGCCACGCCCGAGGTCAATGTGTGCACGATCGAGGACCCGATCGAGATGGTCGAGCCCGCGTTCAACCAGATGCAGGTGCATCAGGCGATCGACCTGGGCTTTGCCGAGGGCGTGCGCGCGCTGATGCGCCAGGACCCCGACATCATCATGGTGGGCGAGATCCGCGATCTGGAAACCGCCGAAATGGCGGTGCAGTCCGCGCTGACCGGCCACCTCGTGCTCTCCACGCTGCACACCAACGACGCGCCGAGCGCGGTCACTCGCCTCCTCGAGCTCGGCATTGCGCCCTACCTGCTCAACGCCACGTTCAACGGCGTCATGGGGCAGCGGCTGCTGCGCACGCTGTGCCCGCACTGCAAGCAGCCCGCGGAGTTGAACCGCGTCGAGGACCAGGCGGCCTGGGACGCGCTGGTCGCGCCGTTCAAATCGACGCGGCCGGCGAGCGTGTACAAGCCGGTGGGCTGCCTCGAGTGCCGCATGACCGGCTTTCTGGGCCGGGTCGGCATCTACGAGACGCTGGTGCACACGCCGGCGATCAAGCAGATGATCGCCGCGGGCGCCGATCTCGCCCGGGTGCGCGAGCAGGCGATGAAGGAAGGCATGAAGCCGCTGCGCGTGAGCGGCGCCCTGAAGGTCGCCGCCGGCGTGACCACCATCGACGAGGTGCTGAAGGTGGCGCCGCCGGTGCGCGACAACGCGGGCTAGCGATGGAGACGATGGACTGGCCGCTGCTCATCGAAGCGCTGCTCCTGGTGGCGGCCGCCGGCATCATCTTCGCCGCCTGGATGCACGCCCGGTTGCGCGACCGGCGCGCGACGCGCGCCTTGCGCGCAAGCGAGGAGCGCTTCCGCAACCTGACGGCGCTGTCGGCCGACTGGTTCTGGGAGACCGACACCGAGCACCGCATCACTTGGCTCACCGGCGGCGCCACCGTGCTCGGTTTCTTCGGCTCGGGCCTCGCCTTCGGCAAGCGCTTGTGGGAGCTGCCGGGAGTCGAGCTCGACGGGCGCGCCTTCACCGCGCATCTCGAGCAGCTGGGCCGCCAGGCGCCGTTCTTCGAGCTGGAGCTGGCGCGCACCCACGCCAGCGGCTCGCGCCAGGTGCACGTGGTGTCGGGGCAGCCGCGCTATGACGCGGCGGGCGCCTTTCTCGGCTATCGCGGCGTGGGCCGCGACGTCACCGAGCGCCGGCGCGGCGAACGCGAGCTGGCCGCCGCCAAGGAGCGCCTCGAGCTGGCACTGGACGGATCCGGCGGCATTCTCTGGGATACGGACCTGCAGACCGGCCAGGTGTACCTGAGCGAGGGCTGGGCGGAGTTCCTCGGCCTGCCGCGTGCGCCCACGGCGACGAGCATCGATGAATTGGTGCGCGGGGTGCATCCCGATGACCTGGCGCGCGGCCTGAAGATCTCCGTCGAAGTGATGAAGGGCGAGCGCCAGGATTACGCCGCGGAGCATCGCTTCCGGGTGGCCGACGGCAGCTGGAAATGGCTGCTGTCGCGGGGCCGGGTTACCGAGCGCGACGCGGCCGGGCGCGCGCTGCGCATGACCGGGATCAACCTCGACGTCACCGCGCGCAAGCGCGCCGAGCAGGCGATGGGCGAGGCCGAGGAGCGCTACCGCTCGCTGGTCGAGCTGGCCCCGGACGCGGTGGTGGTGTCCTGCGGCGGCGTCATCGAGTACGCCAATCCCGCGGCGGCGCGACTGGTCAAGGCGGCGTCGCCGCGCGAGCTGCTCGGGCGCGACATGCGCACGTTCGTGCACGCCGACGACCTGGCCCGCTTCCGCGAGCGCTTCGCGTACCTTAACGCCGGGCCGGGGGCGACCTCCTTCGAGGAGCGCAAGCTGCGCTGCGTCGACGGCAGCGAAGTCACGGTGGAGGCGGCAAGCGTCTCGTTCCTCGAGCGCGGCCGCCTGGTGCTGCAGTCCGTGGTGCGCGACGTCACCGAACAACGGCAGGCACGCCGCGCCCTCGCCGAGCGCGAGCAACGCTTCAGCGACGTGGTCGAGGCCTCGGGCGAGTACGTGTGGGAGACCGACACGCAGTGGCGCTACACCTACCTTTCGGCGCGCGTCGAGGCGGTGCTGGGCTTCATGCGCACCGAACTCCTGGGGCGCACGCCGCGCGACTTCATGCCGCTCGGCGAAGCGCGCGCGCTCGACGAATGGTTCGAGCGCAACGCGCACGCGGGGCAGCCGTTCCGCGACCTGACGCACCGCTCCATCACCAAGTCGGGCAAGGTGATCTGGCAGCAGGTGAGCGGCACGCCGGTGCTCGATGCGGCGGGCCGCATCGTCGGCTACCGCGGCACCGGCGCCGATGTCACGGCGCGCAAGCAGGCCGAGGAGCGCATTCAGTACCTCGCCACGCGCGATGCGCTCACCGGGCTGCCGAACCGGGCGCTGCTCGGCGACCGCGCCGCGCAGGCGATCCTCGCCGCGGCGCGCAGCCGCGGCATGCTGGCGGTGCTGCTCATCGATCTCGACCGCTTCAAGCTGGTGAACGATTCCCTCGGCCACCGCGCGGGCGACGCGCTGCTGCGCGCGGTCGCCGAGCGCCTCTCGAACACGCTGCGGCGCGAAGACACGCTGGCGCGCCTGGGCGGCGACGAGTTCGTGCTGCTCTGGGACGGACTGAAGACGGCGCAGGACGCGGCGCTGGTGGCGCAGCGCGTCCAGGCCATCCTGCAGCGCCCGTTCACGCTCGAGGGCCGCGCGCTCAACGTCACCGCCTCGGTCGGCGTGGCCATCTACCCGGAGGACGGGCGCGACTTCAGCGAGCTGCTGAAGAACGCCGACACAGCCCTGTACGACGCCAAGGACAGCGGCCGCAACGGCTTTCGCTTCTTCTCGCCGGCGCTGCACACGCGCGCGCTCGAGCGCCTCACGCTGGAGAGCGACCTGCGCGGCGCGCTCGCGCGCGGCGAGCTGCTGCTGCACTGGCAGCCGGTCGTGCGGCACGACGCCGTCGTCGGCGCCGAAGTGCTGGTGCGCTGGAACCATCCGCAGCGCGGATTGCTCAAGCCCGACGCCTTCATTCCCCAGGCCGAGGAATGCGGCCTGATCCGCGCCGTGGGGGAGTGGACGCTGGCGCGCGCGCTGTCGCAGATCGGCGCCTGGCAGCGCCAGCTCCCCGGGACGCCGTGGTTCGCGCTCAACGTCTCGGCGCTCGAGCTGGCGCAGGGCGAGGACTACGTGGCGCGCCTGCGCGATGCGCTCGCCGCGCATGGCGTGCCCCCTTCGCGCCTCGAGCTCGAGGTCACCGAGCGCGTGCTGATGGCGCACCTGCCGGAGTCGGTCGAGACGCTGCGCCGCATCGGCGCGCTCGGCGTGCGCCTGGCGATCGACGACTTCGGCACCGGCTATTCGAGCCTCGCCTACCTGCGGCGCCTGCCCATCGACAAGCTGAAGATCGACCGCGGCTTCCTGCGCGAGCTCGAGTCGAGCGACGGCGACGCCATGATCGTCGAAACCATTGCCGCCATGGCGAAGGGCCTCGGGCTGCAGGTGGCCGCCGAAGGCGTGGAGACCGAAGCGCAGCTGCGCCGTTTACGGGCGGTTGGCTGCGAGGAGTGGCAGGGGCACCTGTTCAGTGCGCCGCTGGAGGCGGCGGCGTTCGAGCGGCTGGCGCTGGGGACGCAGGCGGCGAAGTCCGCCTAGCCCGGCTGCATCAGGCGCTGCCTGACCCCGGCGTCGTCGAGCCGCGCGTTGGAGTAGCGCTCGGCGAGGTCCTTCTTCAGCACGATCAGGTTGTGGTGGAAGGCGATGCTGCCGATGCCCGCGTCCAGCTTGACCGTTGCCGGCTGCAGGAATTCGGGCAGGTTGACGCTGTCGACGATGTCCTTGAACCACTGCATGCAGGATTTCGCGTAGGCCGGCGTGCCGAGCGGCCCGCCGCCGTACATCGGCCAATAGGAGGTCTGCACGTCTTCCACGATATAGGTGCCGCCGTCCTTGAGGTGCGGCCACAGGATGCCGAAGGTCTCGATCTGGTGCGCGTTGAGGTGGCTGCCGTCGTCGATGATGAAGTCGAACGGCCCCAGTTCCTTGGCGAGCGCCGTCAGCTTCGGCTCATCCACCTGCGAGCACTGGTAGACGGTCACGCGCCCGGCCGAGAGCGCGGTCTTGTCGTAGAGATCGATGCCGGTGATGCGCCCGCGCCGGAAATAGCTGGCCCACATGCGCAGCGACTCTCCGCCCAGCGCGCCTTCGTAGCCGCCGACGCCGACTTCCAGGAGCCGCACCGCCTTGCGCCGCGAGGCGCGCATCAGTTCGTCGTAGACCGGTGTGTAGTCGTGCTCGCCGAACTTGTCGGTGCCGTAGAGCGCGGCGAGCAGGTCGAGCTCCGCGCCGAACCAGCCGGCGAGCCCGGCAAAGCGCTGCAGATGCCGGTCGAGCGGCGTGCCGGGCGGGATGTTGCGCCGCAGGTTGAGCACCAGGCGGCTGAGGCGGCCGGCCATGCTAGGCGAGCTCCGCCCGCAGCAGCCGCGCCGCCGCGACCATCGCGCGGAGCTTCCCATCGGCGACGTCGCGCGGCAGGTACTTCATGCCGCAGTCGGGGGCGAGGATCACGTGCTCTTTGGGCACGTAGGGCAGGGCGCGCTTGATGCGCGCTGCGATCTGCTGCGGGGTCTCGACCGTCAAGTCGTTCAGGTCGAGGCAGCCGACCATGATGCTCTTGCCGGGCAGTTGCGCCAGGACCGAGCAGTCGAGGTTCGACTGCGCGGTCTCGATCGACACCTGCCGGCACGAGCAGCCGGCGAACTCGGGCAGGAACGAGTAGCCCGAGGGCCGCTTGTGCACGACCGCGGCGTAGCCGAAGCAGATGTGAACGGCAGTGGTACCGGCGATGCCCTCCAGCGCGCGGTTGAGGACCTTCAGGCCGTACTCGCGCGCTTTCTCCGGGCGCGCCTGCATGTAGGGCTCGTCCACCTGCACGATGTCGGCGCCGGCAGCGAAGAGATCCCGGATCTCCTCGTTCACCGCGACGGCGTAGTCCATCGCCGCCTCTTCATCGCTCTTGTAGAAGTCGTTCTGCGCCTGCTGCATCAGGGTGAAGGGGCCGGGCACGGTCATCTTCACCTTGCGCGTCGTGTGCTTCTTCAGGAACTTGAGGTCCTCGACCTCGACCGGGTGCTTGCGGCGGATCCTGCCGGCGATGCGCGGCACGGGCACCGGCTTGCCGGCGCGGTCCATCGCCGTGCCCGGCTTGTCGATGTCGACGCCCTCGA
>JAOUGZ010000045.1 GCA_029865405.1 Betaproteobacteria bacterium | reverse complement strand
AGCTCGGCGCTGCGCTACGGCCTGGCCAACCTGCGGCGGCACGCGCGCGGCAACGCCGTGCAGGTGGCGAGCCTGGCGCTCGGCCTGACCGCGGTGCTGCTCCTGACTTTCACGCGCAACGACCTCGTCGACGCGTGGCGCCGCAGCGCGCCGCCGGACGCGCCGAATCGCTTTCTCATCGGCGTGCAGCCCGAGCAGATCGCGGAGGTGCGCCGCTTTCTCGCCGGCGCCGGCATCGCCGAAGTGGATCTGCTGCCCATGGTGCGCGGTCGGCTGGTTGCCGTGAACGGCAAGCCGGTGGCCGAGGCGGACTATGGCGAGGAGCGCGCCAAGCGCCTGGTCGAGCGCGAGTTCAACCTGTCCTACGCGGACGAGCTGCCGGCGCACAACCAGATCGCCGCCGGGCGCTGGTACACGAGCGACGCACGCGAGCTCTCGGTGGAGGAGGGCATCGCGAAAACGCTGGGCTGGAAGCTCGGCGACGAGCTCACGTTCACGGTCGGTGCCGAGCGCTTCAGTGCGCGCATCAGCTCACTCAGGAAATTGCGCTGGGACTCGATGAAGATCAACTTCTTCGTCATCGTGCCGCCGGCGCTGCTCGAAGGCTATCCGGCGAGCTTCGTCTCGGCATTTCGCGTCGCGCCCGGCCAGGCAAAGGCGCTCGACGAGCTGGCGCGGCGCTTTCCCAACCTGACCCTGGTCGACGTCAGCGCCGCGCTGCGCCAGGCGCAGAACGTCGTCGACCAGGTGATCAACGCCGTGCAGTTCGTGTTCCTGTTCGCGCTCGGCGCGGGGCTGCTGGTGCTGTACTCGGCGCTCGTCGCCACCGAGGACGAGCGCCGCCGCGAGGCGGCGGTGATGCGCGTGTACGGCGCGTCGCGCCGCCACGTCACGGGCAGCCAGCGCGTCGAATTCCTCGCCATGGGCCTGGTGGCGGGCGTGCTGGCGACGATCGGCGCGGCCGTGATCGGCCAGCTCCTCGCGCGGCGCGTGTTCGAGCTCGACCTGCCGCCGAGCGCCGGGTTGTGGCTCGCCGGGCCGCTCGCCGGCGTGCTGCTGCTGTCGCTGAACGCGTGGCTCTCGGCGCGCAAGGTGCTGAGCGCCTCGCCGGCGCTGACGCTCAGGGACTCGGTCTAGAATCGGGCATGGCAGAAATCGCCGCGCTGCTCGTCGCGCTGGCCGCCCTGGGCGTCGTGGTCTGGCTCGCGCTGCGCCTGCAGGGCGGGGCGGAGAAGAAGCACCGCGAAATGCTGACCGACCTGCACGACGGGCTGACCAAGCAGGGCGACCGGCTCGGCACGCAGCTCGGCGAGCTGCGCGAGGCCGTGGCGGCCAAGCTCGATGCGCGCCTCGACCAGATTTCGCTGCGCGTCAACGAGCGCCTCGACGAAGGCTTCAGGAAGACCAACGAGACCTTCGTCAACGTCATGCAGCGCCTGGCCACCATCGACGAGGCGCAAAAGAAGATCGAGACCCTGACCGGCAGCGTGGTGAGCCTGCAGGAGCTCCTGGGCGACAAGCGCTCGCGCGGCGCGTTCGGCGAAGTGCAGCTCGAGGCGCTGGTGAGGAACGTCCTGCCGACGCAGGCCTTCGCGATGCAGCACACGCTGTCCAACGGCACGCGCGTGGATTGCGCGCTGCGGCTGCCCGCGCCCACCGGCCTGGTGTGCGTGGACTCCAAGTTTCCTCTGGAGAACTACAAGCTGATGCTCGATCCGAAGGCGAACGAGCTCGAGCGCGCGGGCGCGCAGAAGCTGTTCCGTGCGGACGTCAGGAGGCACGTCGACGCGATCGCCTCCAAGTACATCATCGACGGCGAAACCTCGGACGGCGCGGTGATGTTCGTGCCGGCGGAAGCCGTGTTCGCCGAGATTCATGCCTATCACGCCGAAGTCGTCGACTACGCCATCGGCAAGCGGGTGTGGATCGTGTCGCCAACCACGCTGATGGCGGTGCTGAATACGGCACGCGCGGTGCTGAAAGACGTCGAGACGCGCAAGCAGATCCACGTCATCAAGGAGGCGCTCTCGCGCCTGGCGGTCGAGTTCGGCCGCTTTGACGAGCGCATGAAGGAGCTCGCGCGCCACATTCGCCAGGCGGCCGAGGACGTCGATCGCATCCAGACCACGGGCGGCAAGATCTCACAGCAGTTCCAGAAAATCGAGTCTGCGGAGGTGGACGACGCGCCCGCCGCCGAGGTGGTGCGGCTGGAGGAGGGGCGCAAGCCCTGAGCGATGTTCTACCTTGAACTTTTTCGCGCGCTGCAGGAGGACAAGGTCCGCTATCTCGTGGTCGGCGGCGTGGCGGTCAACCTTCACGGCATCGGGCGCTTGACGGTGGATGTGGACCTCATGCTGGCGCTCGACGCGCAGAACCTGGAGCGATTTGTCTCCGTAGCGCGCCGCTTTCCGCTCAAGCCCGTGGTGCCGGTCAAGCTCGAGGATTTCGCGGATGCCGCGAAAGTCGGTGAATGGATCGAGAACAAGGGCATGCTGGCGTTGGCCCTAAGATCCTCGGACCCCGCGACGCCTACGGTGGACGTCCTCGTCAAGCCGGTCGTGCCGTTTGACGATGCTTGGGCGCGCCGGGTTCAGCGCTCGGTCGAGGGCATCGCCATCCCCATCGCCGCGATAGAAGACATCATCCGTCTCAAGACCGGTACGGGCCGGCAGAAGGATGAGGCGGACATCAAGGCGTTGCGTCAATTGCTGCGCATGGAACCGGCGCCCTATGCAACCTGAAGCCAGCCCGTACCCGATCACCGACTACTGGTACGAGGTGACGGACGAGCAGATCCGCGAGCACCTCGCGCGCTCGCTCCTTGACCGGCTGCGCTGGCTGGACGAGGCGCGCCGCTTCACGGCGCTCGCGCGCAGCGCTGCGCCGCAGGTATTTCGCGCCGGCAAGGTGCAGAAATGAAGCGCATCGCGGTCCTCACCAGCGGGGGCGACGCCCCCGGCATGAACGCCGCCATCCGCGCAGTGGCGCGCGCTGCGCTTTCCCGCAACTGGCAGGTCCTCGGCGTGAGCAACGGCTACGCCGGGCTGCTTGCCGACGCGCTCGAGCCGCTCACCGCGCGCGACGTCGGTGGCATCATTCAGCGCGGCGGCACGTTGCTCGGCAGCGCCCGCTCCCCCGAATTCCACGACAAGGCGGCCCGCGACCGCGTGCGCGCGCAGCTCGCGGCGAGGGGCGTCGAGGCGCTGGTCGTGATCGGCGGCAATGGCTCGCAGACCGGATCGGCGGTGCTCGCCGCGGAGGGCTTCCCGGTGGTGGGCGTCGCCTCCACCATCGACAACGATCTGCACGGCACGGACGTGTCCATCGGCGCGGACACGGCGATCAACATCACGCTGGAAGCGATCGACCGGCTGCGCACCACCGCGTCGTCGCATCGCCGCGTGTTCATCGTCGAGACCATGGGGCGCGACTGCGGCTACATCGCGCTCATGGCGGGCATCGGCGGCGGCGCCGAAGTAATCGCCATCCCCGAGAACGAGGTGCCGGTCGCCGAGGTCGCCGAGCGCCTGCGCGCAGCCTACGAGCGCGGCAAGACGCACGCCATGGTGGTGGTGGCCGAGGGCGCGAAGCAGGGCGTGCACGCCATGGTGCAGTACTTCGAGGGCCGGCAGCAGGAAACGGGCTTCGGCCTGCGCATCACGCGCCTGGGGCACGTGGTGCGCGGCGGCGTGCCGAGCTCCGCGGATCGCGTGCTCGCCTCGCGCCTGGGCGCGGCGGCGGTGGCGTGCCTCGAGGACGGCGCGTCCGGCGTGCTGGTGGGCGAGGTGCGCGGCGCGATCGTGCGCACGCCGCTCGCCGAGATCGCCGGGCGCACGCGGCCCGCCGACGTGCGACTGATCGAGCTGGCGCGCGTGCTGGCGATGTGATCATCGCGCCCGCGCAGGGCGGCGCCGCGATCCGGAATCCAGCAACGCGACAAGAAGTCGCCGTGCGGAGTTGTTGTGCGCCGCCGCAGCCGCAGTTGAGTCCGTACGGAATTTCCCTCGATTCACCGCGCTGCAGAATTTTCTTCGAGTTAAGGCTGGCGCGTCGAGACTCATCGTCACGCCCGCAATTGCTGGACAGATCGTGAGGAACTGTCAAAGCCCCCAAAAACATCATGGTTATGTTTTGGATATTCTTGCGTTAGGCTCCGGGTGTGCCTTTTGTCACACATCAGGCGCACGGGCAGAACGGCGCAGCACAAGTACCGACAAGAAACCCGGGACTGGGGCAGGAAAGCCGAGTCCACGGCGACGCAAAAAAGGGGGAGGAGCGCTTGCCGGCAGCGGCATTGAGGAACGCTTTTGGATCGCGCGGCGACCGCCACGCGGTGGGTGACCCCTGCATGCGACGGTAACCGCGCCGATGAACGCTCCGTTCGAAAGACCGTTCAGGTCGCAGGACGCGCGCGCGCGGCGGCGCGACGCGCCCCCTTACCGCCGCAAGATTCTCTTCGAGGCGCTCGAGCCGCGGATGCTGCTCTCGGCCGACCTCGCGTCGCCGGCCGTCGCCGATGCGTTCTCGGGCGTTCTCGATCAGAAGGAGCGCGAGCAGGCCGCGCTGCAGTCGGGTTGGCAGGCGCAGGCGACGCAATCCCCGGCACTGATCAGCTTCGCGCTGGACGGCGCCGTCAGCGCCGACCTGACTGACGAAAGCTGGATCGTCGACGTCCCGGCCAAGGCGCCGGACGCGATCCCGCCGATCCAGAGCCAGATCGTGTTCCTCGACGGCGAGGGCGCGCCGGCGACCAACTCGGCCCAGGCGCGCGAGATCGTCTTCGTCGACCAGGGAATCGAGGATTACGAGAGTCTGCTCGGTGGCGCAGCGACCGGCGTGGACGCGGACACCCGGGTCGTCATCCTCGACGCCAGCGACGATGGCGTGCGCCAGATCAGCGAAGCGCTGCGCGGCGAGCGCGACCTCGATGCCATCCACATCCTTTCGCACGGCTCGGCTGGCGGCGTCGATCTGGGCAGCGCGCGGCTCGACGCCAGCACGCTCGAAAGCTATGCCGACCAGCTCGCGACCTGGCGTGCCGCGCTCGGCAGCGACGCAGACATCCTGCTCTACGGCTGCAACGTCGCCGCGGGCGAGTGGGGCGTCGCCTTCGTCCAGGAGCTCGCCGCGCTCACCGGCGCAGATATTGCGGCGTCGGATGATCTGACGGGGGCTGCGGCGCTCGGTGGGGACTGGGACCTCGAGGTGGTCATCGGAGATGTCTCTGAACTCAATGCCGTCAGCTCGCTGGATCTCGGCGGCTATGCCCACACCCTCCTTGGCACGATCGATCTTGCCAATGATCGGGAGGGCAATGCAGCGACGTTCACCATCATCGACGTCGGCAACGGCTCCGTGACCCTGACGGTCCAGGGGGCTACGGTCGAGGCTCT
Organism: Betaproteobacteria bacterium; assembly: GCA_029865405.1. Next base: position 6,010 of record JAOUGZ010000045.1, on the reverse strand, counting down.
GAACGGGCAGCACATCGGCGTCACCAGCGTTACTGGCAAGCAAAACATGGCGAACGTCCTGGAGGCATCGAGCGACGCCGGCCTGCGCTACCTCATCAAGAAAGACGGGACCGTCGAGGTCTACGACGTCAACGATCTGCTCGTACTCACTGCCCGCAACATCGAGAACCTCGAAGGCGGTGGCGGAACCGACAAGTTCCAGCTTGAAAAGGGTGCGCAACTCAAGGGCGACCTCACCGGTGGCGGCGGCCGCGACACCCTCGAGTATCAGGGCGAGCTCGACCAGGACAATCGCGTCGATCTGCGCGCCGGTGCCGGCAGCATCGTGGGAGGCGTGGCGGGCCGCGTCGAGAGCATCGAGATCGTCCTGGGTGCCCAGAGCAAGGATGTGCTCATCGCTTCCGATCGGGGTGGCGACGTATTCGAGGGGCGCGAAGGCGACGACAAGCTCATCGGCGGTGCGAACAAGGACACCCTGTACGGTGGCGACGGCGCGGATATCCTCGCGGTCGGCACCGGTGGGGACAAGCTCTACGGGGGTAGGGACAACGATACCTACCGGTTCGGCGAAGTCTGGGACGCGCCCGAAGTCCTGGAAGAGCTGGTCAATGGCGGTCGTGACGAGCTCGATTTCCGGAGCGTGGCCGGGAGCATGACCGTCACGCTGGAGAGCAGCGCCGGCGAGGGAATCGGGATCAAGAACAGCGACCCGGCGGTGCCGGACCTGGGCGGGGTGAAGTACATCGAGATCCTGCGCGCGGACCTAAATGCAGGTCAGAGCCACCGCTACGTATTCAGCAACGGCTGGGCCGAAGGACTCAACCAGGGTTTCGTCAGCATCCTGCACAGCCAGCGCGAGGGCGTACAGGGCGGGACCGTAGAACTGAGCTTCAACGGCGTGGATGCCGACCTGCTGTTCGAGCTCGGCGCGGACGGCGAGGTCACCGTTTTCGACAACAGCGACGCGGAGGCGCCCGCCAAGCGACTGTACGCCACCCATGTCACAGATCTGGTCGTGGGCAAGGGCAGCAATACGTTCGTCATCAAGACCGCAAATGCGTTGAGCGGCGTCATCAAGAAGAACGACGGACCACAAGCCGGGCAACGCAACGTCCTGGACTACTCGCAATACAGCGGCCAACCGATTGTGGTCGATCTGCTCAACGGCCGGGCGACCGGGATCGGCGGGGCCGGGGCCGCGGACCAGCAAGGTCAGGCTCAAAACGAGATTCAACAGATCCTGTTCACGCCCGGGGCCGGCACGCCCGGTGGAACGTTCAGGCTCAGCTTCAAGGGTGGAGCAACAGGTGACATCTCGCTGGCGACCGACGCCAACGGCATCGACAGCGAAGCCACGCGCGCCAACATCGCGACCGCTTTGGGAAATCTGGGGGCCGAAGTCACCGTCCGGTCCCTGCAGATCGCGAAAGCGTGGTCGGTTGAGTTCACCAGCCCCGGCAATCTGGACCTGCCTGAATTCGGGGTCGTCGAGTCCGCTGTTACCGGAGGAAGCCTATCCGTCACAACGACTCGCCAAGGCGTCGCGGAGACCGGGTCCTACGTCCCGACCATCCGCGAAGTGAAAGCGGGATCCGTCGGCCTGACGCTCATTGGGGCGGATCTGCTCGACAAGCCCGTTGCCGGATCCTCGGCCAACGACATCCTTGTCGCCGAGTCAAGCCCGGCTCGCTCGGCGGAACTTGACGGCAGTGCGGGCAGAGACCAGCTCATGGGCGGGAGCGCTGGTGACATCCTTCGTGGTGGCGATGGTGTGGATACGCTGTACGGCCTAGGGGGCGGTGACACCCTGGACGGCGGGAACGAGCGCGACTTTCTCTTCGGCGGAGCCGGAGTCGACATCCTAAAGGGCGGCTCGGGCAACGATTGGCTGGAGGGCGGCGTCGGCAGCGACTCGCTCGATGGGGGTCAAGGGGACGACACATACGTCTTCCACCCCGGTTTCGGTCAGGACGTCCTAGCTGACCCGGCCGGCACCGATACGCTCGACTTCTCAGGTCTCGGCGGCCTCATGGCCTTCAGCGTGAGCGGCGGTGGACTCACGGCCGGGACCGGCGTCTTCACGCGCGATGCCGACCGGACGGTAGATCTCTTGGCCTCGCTCCGCCCCTCGAGCGGCAGCTTCGCCGAGGCCGCCGACACAGTCACGGTCGCCGCGTTCAAGCAGATCGAGAACATCACGCTCGGAACCGGCGACAACTCGTTCTACTTCGACAAGGTCGGCCACTCGGTCGTGATCGACGCGCGGGCCGCCTCGAGCCTAGCCCTCGACTTCCAAGCTACCGTCCAGGCGCTCGAGTTCGAATTCGCGACCGACGCGAACACCGGCGTCACCACGCTCACGGTGAAGGAGAACTCGACGATCCAAAAAGGCCTGAGCTTCTTTCACCTGAAGACGCTCCCAGTCATCACGGTGATCGGCGTCGATAAGAATACGACGATCTGGGGCGGCCGGAACGACAACGTCTTCCAGCTCAAGGGAGGTGCCAGCTTCGAAGGCACTGTGCGCGGCGGCACGGGGAAAAAGCTCACCACAATCCCGCTCACCGACACCGTGGTCATCGATCCGACCGGGCTCTTCGTCGGCAACGCGCTCGACTACAGCGGCTCGAACTTCCTCCGGCCGCGGATCGTGAACCTAAGCGCGATTTTCGGCTCGACGCTACAGTCGGCGACCGGCTTCGGCACGGTGATCGACGTGTCCGACGTCCGCTACGGCGCCTCCATCGTCAACATCGTCGCCGGAACGAACGTGTCGCCCTCGGGCCTGGGGTCGAACACGTTCTCGCCGGGCACGATGTCGCTGCCGCTGGGTCCGGGCGTCCCGACGCCGGGCATCCACGTCTTCGCGGGCGGGACGGGCGCCGATACCTATAAGTTCAACAACCTCTGGGGTTTCGCCGCGGTCATCGAGCCGCCCGATCTGGTCATCGACGGGACCGCGGCGCCCGAATTCTTCGACACGCTGGACTTCTCGGGCGCGTTCGGCGACTTCCGGATCGTCATCGACAATGTGACGCCCGGCAACCTGAGCTTGCTCGCGGGTCTCCTGCCCCAGAATACGGACGACGACCCGGACAACGACGTCACGCTCGAGGTCGGGACCAACTTCATCACCGTCGTGGACCGCGGCGGTCCGCTCGCCCTGCTGCAGGACGCCCTCGGCGCGATCGGCGTGAGCCAGGACTTCCTCGACAGTTACGTGCCCGACGGCTCGAGCATCCTCTATGCGCTCGACATCGAGAACATCGTCACGAGCCGCTTTGGCAACACGGAGATTGTGTTCAAGGACGGAGCAGTCCTCAAGGGAACTATCGACGCCTCGACGCCGGGAGGGACCGTCGATCTCGACTACTCCGAGTACTTCCCGGACGATCACGCGGGGCCGGGCGTCACGGTGGAGGCGGGCGCCGGTGGCAACGCGGTGGTGCCCGGCTTCAGCCTCGGGGCGTTCGAGTTGCCGACATTCAACTTTACCTGGGGGAGCGCCACCGGCGTGAGCGGCCATCGGCTCTCCGGGGCGACCGACCTCCTGGTCCAGACCCTTCAGGTGTTGGGCTTCGACGGTGCGGCATCGGACATCGCCGACTTCCTGGGCGACTTTGCCGTGAGCGGCATTCGCAACGTCACTGGGACTCCGTACGCGGACACGCTAATCGGCAACTATAAGAACAACGTGCTCACCGGCCTCGGCGGCGCGGACACCATCGACGGCGTCGGGGATTCCCGCGTTGTCATCGACCCCTTTAACGCCGGGACGGGAGGGGTCGACACGGTGAGCTTCGCCTCGATCGATACGCCCGTAGCGATCGACCTCGACGCCGGAACCGGCACGATCTACGCGGCCGACGGGGTCACGGTGGTCGCCACGCTCGCCAGGCTCGCCAACCTTCGGAACGTGGTCGTCGGGCCGGGCGGCGGCGAATTCACCGGAAGCAGCGCAAACAACGTGTTCTTCCTCACCGATGGCTTCGGTGACACGGTGATCCACACCGGCGGCGGGCGCGACACGATTGACGTCACGGGCGTCACGACTCCGCTGACCGCCGACGTGCCGGCGCAGGGGAGCCTGATCGTCACCACGGTCGACGGCGCCAACGTCGGGCGCACGGTCACCGCGAACGGGGACGTGGCGCTCGAGGCGCGGGCCAGCACGGTGACCTACAGCCGTCCTTCGACGCCGCTCACCGGGAATACGGTCTTGGCGCTGCCCGAGGGCGTCATGCCGGACGGCGCCCCGGTCCCCGATCTGACGCTCCTGACGGCCGACGAGCTCGCGCCGATCGTCGAAGAGGCGGCGCGGAGATGGCGCGAGGCGGGCGTCCTGCCGGTCTCCGCCACCGACGACGAGCTCGACAGCCTGGCCTCCAGAATCGATATCGTCGACCTGCCAGACGGGATGCTCGCCCGCGAGAATCCGCTCACAGGCCGGATCGAGCTCGACGCGGCCGCGGCCGGGTTCGGCTGGTTCGTTGACCCGAGCCCGAGCACGGACACGGAGTTCGAGACTACGCCCGATGTGGCGGCTGCCGCACATATCGATCTGCTTACCGTCGTCATGCATGAGATCGGTCACGTCCTGGCGCTTGGCCACGCGGGCGTGGCGATCGGCGGCAACCTCATGTCGAGCACGCTCGGACCGGGCGAGCGCCGTCGGCCCCCCTTGGTGGACGAGGTGACCGGGCTGACGCCGAGCGACGAGGCGGCGCTCGCCCTCGGCCTCGGCGCCTTCGGCGACTGGATCCAGGACCTCGGGCCGCAGCTCGAGACACTGTTCAGTGACACCCTCTCGCTGCCGTTCGTCGACCTGAGCTTCGCGGACCTCTTCGGCATCGACCCCGGCACGGGCCAGGCGATCGCGGACGCGGTGGCAAGCCGCGTGAGAGACGCGGTCCAGGCCGTTTTCGACGACGCGACGGGGCCGGTCGATACGGACCTGCTCCTCGCGATTCCCGGCCTCGAGCTGGTGCCCTCGTCGAACCTAAAGGAGTATCGCGCCACCCTGGATCTCTGGCGCTTCCACGACGAGGTGTCGCCGGACTTCGACAGCCCGGTCTTCGCCGCCCTCGGGCTCTCGGGGAGCGAGGGCTTCTCGCTCGACGTCGACACGAGCCTCGACCTCGACTTTGTCTTCGGGCTCGATGCGAGCAATCAGTTCTACGTTCTCGACCCCGGCGTTACCGCGCGGCTCTTCCTCGGCCACGACGCGGACAACGACGGCGTCGCCGACCCGTTCGACCTCGGGATCAACCTCGGGATCATCGGCGCGGAGATTCAAGACGGCGTCCTCGACCTCTCCGCCGCCCTTCGCATCGGCGCCGACGCGCGCCTCACCTACGCCGATCTGATCGCGGACACGGTGCCCGCGTCGAGCCTCCGACCGAGCTTCGACGTCGACAGCTACTACCTGGTTGACCTTCCGGTCGCCATGACAGGGCTGCTCTCCGGGCTGAACGGCGATGGATTGAGGCTCCGCGCCGAGAGCGGCGAGGTTCCAGCGTACGGCGGCTTCGCCGACTTCTTCCTCGGCGCCGGGAGCTTCCAGGGTCTCGAGCTGAGCGCCATCAACCTGGACGACATCCTCAGCCTGCGCAACGTCTCGCTCGATGACCTGCTGGCCGGCCTGCAGCAGCTCGTCGATACGCTGGCGGCGCCCGACGGACCGCTTTACGAGGAGATCCCGCTCATCGGCGTCAGCGTCGCGGGCGTCCTCGGCGATGGGGTGGTGAGTTTCGCCGAGGGGTTCGGGCAAGCCCTCGACACCGTCCGCGACAAGGCGCGCAACATCGGGGAGCTCGAGGCGCAGCTGAACACCGAGCTGCAGGACTTCTTCGGCCTTGGCGACGTCGACCTCATCAGCATGAGCTACGCCGATTCGGCGTTCGATTTCGACCTCGACCTTGAGACGCTGATCCAGCGGCGATACGAGCTCAGCCTCGGCATCGAGGAGCTCAACCTGCAGCAATGGCTCGGCTTCGATCCGAGCACGTTC
>JAOUGZ010000490.1 GCA_029865405.1 Betaproteobacteria bacterium | reverse complement strand
CCTTTCAGCTCCTCATCTACCCGGCCACCGACCAGCGCGCGCAGCATCCGTCGATCCGCAAGAACGGCGAAGGCTATCTCCTGACCCAGAAGGCGATGCAATACTTCCAGGCGCAGTATCTGCCGCGCAAGGAAGACCGGCTCGACTGGCGCGCCTCGCCCCTGCTCGCCAGGAGCCTCGCCGGCCTGCCGCCCGCCTACGTGATCACGGCGGGCTACGACCCGCTGGTCGACGAAGGCCGCGAGTACGCCGAGCGCATGGCAATGGCGGGCGTGGAAGTCGCGTACCGGGAGTACGCCGACATGGTGCACGGCTTCATCCTGTTCGGTGGCGTCGTCGATACCGCGAATGCCGCGGTGGCGGAGTGCTGCGAGAAGCTGCTGGCTTGCTGGAATAGGGAGGACGCATGCCGTCCCATTACGACCTGATCTGGCGCCTGCTGTTCCGGTTCCTCATCGCCGTGGTGCTGGTGTTCGCCAGCGTCGGCTTTGCAGCCGGCATCGGCCTGATCGTCTCCAGCGGGCGCACGTTGCGCGGGTTCAAAGTGCTGAACCGGTGGATCTCGACCCGCGGCCTCTTCAGGTCGCTCGACCTGCCGCGCAGCACGGAGCAGTTTTCGCACCGCAACCGGCGCTGGTTCGGCTGGGCGCTGATCGCGGGCGGCGGGTTCGCGATCTTTGGCCTGGTCGCCGGCGTCGATCCGGCCGCCCTCGGCGCCGTGTTCGCCAAAGGCGTCGTCGCCACCTTGTTCGCCGTCGTGGCGGCAACCCTGAAATGGTTTCTGGTCATCGGCAGCGCAGCGGGCATGGCGGTGGGATTGATGCTGGCTTTTTCGCCGGATGCCCTGGCGCGCCTGGAAAAGTACGCCAATCGATGGTTCTCGCCCCGCAACGTCCTGCGGGGCGGCGACGACATGCGCCTGACGCTCGACCAGCTGGTCGAAGCGCATCCGGGGCCGTCGGGCTGGATCCTCGCCTGCACCACACTCGGCGCGGCGGCCTACGCCGTGACGCTTCTGTTTGCGCGCGGCTGAGCGCACCAGGCACGGAATCGGGAGCGACTGCATGCGACACGATCTGAAAGTCCGCCACGGCGGGCGCATTCTCGCCGACGCGCTCGTCGGGCACGGCGTGCAGCTGGCCTTCGGCGTCCCCGGCGAGAGCTACCTGCCGGTGCTGGACGGCTTCCACGACGTCGCGGACAGGCTCAAGTTCATCGTCTGCCGCCAGGAAGGCGGTGCCTCCTACATGGCGGAAGCCTACGGCAAGCTCACCGGCCAGCCGGGCGTGCTGTTCGTCACGCGGGGACCCGGCGCCACCAACGGCGCCATCGGCGTGCACACCGGCCACCAGGACTCCACGCCGATGGTGGTGTTCGTGGGCCAGGTCGGGAACGAGTTCGCGGAGCGCGAGGCGTTCCAGGAGATCGACTACCGGCGCATGTATGGGCCGCTCACCAAGTGGGTGGGACAGATCGACCGCGTCGAGCGCATTCCGGAGTACGTCAGCCACGCCTTTCACACGGCGATGGCGGGCCGACCCGGGCCCGTGTTGCTCGCGTTGCCCGAGGACATGCTGTTCGCCGAAGGCGCGGTGGCGGACGTCCCGCACTACAAGACGGTGCGCCCGGCACCGGCGCCCGCGGACATGGACGCGCTGCGCAAGATGCTGCAAGCGGCCGAGCGGCCGTTCGTGATCCTGGGCGGGGGCGGCTGGGACCGCGCCAGTTGCGATCAGCTTCGCGCCTGGCTCGAAGGCGCGCAGCTCGCCGCGGGAACGTCGTTTCGCTGCCAGGACCTGCTCGACAACCGCAGTCCGAGCTACGCGGGCGACGTCGGCATCGGCATCAACCCCAGGCTCGCGCAGCGCATCCGCGAGGCCGACGTGGTGCTGGTCGCCGGCGCGCGCCTGGGCGAGATGACCACCGGCGGCTACACGCTGTTCCAGGCGCCGGTGCCGAGCCAGGCGCTGATCCACGTGCATGGCGGCGCCGAAGACCTCGGGCGTGTGTACCACGCGGCGCTGCCGATCAATTCCGGCATGGCGAACTTCGTCGAGGCACTCGCGGCGGTGAAGCTCGACGGCGCGAAGTGGGCGGCGCGCACGCGGCAGGCGCGCGAGGACTACCAGGCGTGGACCGAAGTGCAGCCGATGCCGGGCAAGCTCCATTACGGCGAGGTGGTGAAGTGGCTGGACGCCGCGCTGCCCGAGGACGCGATCGTCTGCGGTGGTGCGGGCAATTTTTCCGGCTGGGTGCACCGCTATTTCCGCTACAAGGGATTTCGCACGCAGCTCGGGTCCACCAACGGCTCGATGGGCTACGGCCTGCCGGCGGCGGTCGCCGCCAAGCTCGCCGCGCCGCAGCGCACGGTGGTGGCGATCACGGGAGACGGCGACTTCCTCATGAACGGCCAGGAGCTCGCCACCGCCGCGCAGTACGGCGCGCCGATCATCGTGCTGGTCGTCAACAACGGCATGTACGGCACCATCCGCATGCATCAGGAGCGCGAGTACCCGGGCCGCATCTCGGCCACCGAGCTGAAGAATCCGGATTTCGCCGCCTACGCGCGCGCCTTCGGCGGGCACGGCGAGCGGGTCGAGTCGACCGATCAGTTCGCGCCGGCCTTCGAGCGCGCGCGCGCGTCGGGGAAGCCGGCGCTGATCGAGCTGCGCATCGATCCCGAGGCCATCACCACCAGCACCACGCTCAGCGCGGTGCGCAAGCAGGCGCTCGAGCGCCGCAGGTAGGCCTCAGGTCGTGGCGACGAAGTTCTCGTCGTCCTGGTGCTCGCGCTCGAACTTCAGGAACTCGAAGTAGCCGCAGCGCGCGCCGTACGGGTAGCCGCGGCAGGTGTGCGGGCGCGCATCGTAGACGGTGCAGCGGCGCGTCTTGCGGTCGAGGAACGTGCACACCGAGGTGAAGTGCTCGTCCTCGCGGTGGCGCAGGATGCGCACGTTGTCTTCCTTCTGCGGCTTGGTGAACTTCTCCTCTGCGGCCGCCGGGCTGATGTCGAAGTGCCGCGCGAGGCGCGCGATGTCCGCCTTGGAGACCTCGATCTCGGGATAGCTGCAGCAATAGGCGGGGCACTTGCTGCAGTCGTAGCAGGGCTTGCTCATGGAAGGCGCGCATCTTAACCCTTTTCG
>JAOUGZ010000044.1 GCA_029865405.1 Betaproteobacteria bacterium | reverse complement strand
GCGCCTCGCCGGCGAGCTCGCCCTCCGGGTTCGCATGCCGCCACGCCTCGATGCGCTTGTGCGCGTTCTCGATCATGACGATGGCCGCGTCCACCATCGCGCCGATGGCGATGGCGATACCGCCGAGCGACATGATGTTGGCGTTCACGCCCTGGTAGCGCATGACGATGAACGCCGCGAGGATGCCGAGCGGCAGCGTGACGATGGCGACGAGGGCGCTGCGCAAATGCAGCAGGAACGCGAGGCAAACGAGCGCGACGACGACGAACTCCTCGGCCAGCTTCTCGGCCAGGTGCCGCACGGCGCGCACGATGAGGCCCGAGCGATCGTAGGTCTCGATGATCTCGACCCCCGGAGGCAGGTTTGGCTTGAGCGAGGCCAGCTTCGCCTTGACCGCCGCGATGATCTCGAGCGCGTTGCGGCCGTGGCGCATGATGACGATCCCGCCCACGGCTTCGCCTTCGCCGTCGAGCTCGGACACGCCGCGACGCATCTCGGGGCCCATCTGGATGCGCGCCACGTCGCGCAGCATCACGGGCGTGCCGGTATCGCTCACGCCGAGCGGCACGGCGCCGAAGTCCTCCAGCGACTTGAGGTAACCGTCGGAGCGCACCATGTACTCGGCCTCGCCCAGCTCCAGGATCGAGCCGCCAGTCTCGCGGTTGGCGCGCTGCACTGCCTCGATCACGCGGTTGTGCGAGATGCCGTAGGCGCGCAGCCGTTCCGGGAACAGCACGATCTGATACTGGCGCACCATGCCGCCCACCGACGCCACTTCGGCGACGTCGGGTACGCTCTTCAGCTCGTACTTGAGAAACCAGTCCTGGAGCGCGCGCAACTGCCCCAGATCGTGGCGGCCGCTGCGATCGACCAGCGCGTACTGATAAATCCAGCCCACGCCGGTGGCGTCGGGCCCGAGCGCGGGCTTGGCCGCGGCAGGCAGGCGCGCCTGCACCTGGTTGAGGTATTCGAGCACGCGCGAGCGCGCCCAGTACAGGTCGGTGCCGTCCTCGAACAGGACGTAGACGTACGAATCGCCGAACATCGAGTAGCCGCGCACCGTCTTCGCGCCGGGCACCGACATCATGGTGGTGGCGAGCGGATAGGTGACCTGGTCCTCGACGATGCGCGGCGCCTGGCCGGGAAACGGCGTGCGAATGATCACCTGGGTGTCGGAGAGATCGGGAATCGCGTCGAGCGGTGTGCGCAGGAGCGACACCACGCCCCATGCGGCGACGAGGATCGTCGCCAGGATCACCAGGTAGCGGTTATGCACCGACCAGCGAATGAGGGCGGCGATCACCGGCCTGCTCCCCGGATGATGCGTTCGATGACGTAGTCGCCGTCCTTGTCCGGCTCGCCGCGCATCTCGAACTCGACTGCGTCCCCGGACTTCAAGCCTTCCAGCTGATGCTTGTCGGCGACCCTGAACCCCATGCTCATCGCCGGCCATTGCATCGACGGAATCGCCGCATGCTCGAGCTCGACGCGGCCCTCGGCGAGTTCCACGGCCAGGACCGTACCGCGCGCAACGTGCCGCCCGGCCGCGCCGAGCGGAGCGGGGAGCGGTTCGTCGCCCCCCTGCAGGCGCGAGACCGCGGCCGAGAGGCTCGCCTCCGAGTCGATCAGGAACTGGCTGGAGACGACGACCCGCTCGCCCGGCTGCAGGCCTTTCAGGATCTCCGATCGCCCCCCGGCCTCCTGGCCGACTTCCACGTCCGCGGCGCGGAAGCTGCCGTCGCCGAGCGCGAGGATCACGACGTTGCGCGTGCCGGTGCGGATCAGCGCTTCGCTCGGCGCAAGCACCTGTTCCTTGCCGTTTCCAGACGCAAAGCGCAGCGTCGCGTACATGCCGGGCTTGAGCAGTCCCTCGTGGTTGTCCACCTCGATACGGGCGCGCACGGTGCGTGTGGCGGCGCTCACCTCCGGCAGGATGGCGCCGACCCTGCCGCTGAACTGGTGGTCCGGATAGGCGGGCACGCGGGCTTGCACCTTGCTGCCCGGGACGACCAGCCCCGCCTGGGCCTCCGGAATCTCCGCGTTCACCCAGACGGTGGAAAGGTCGACCAGCCGGTAGAGCGTCTGGCCGGGCGCGACGGCCGCGCCTTCGCGCACGCCGAGTTCCGCGATCACGCCAGAAATCGGCGAGGCGATGGTAAATCTCTGGCGCACGCGCCGCTCGCGCGTGATCGCCGCGATGTCGGCCGGGCTCATGCCGAGCAATACGAGACGCTGACGCGCCGCGCGTGCCAGCGAAGGCGCCTCGGGTGAGTCGCTCGCGAGCAGCAGCAGGTATTCCTCCTGCGCCCCGGTCCACTCGGGCACCAGCAATTCCACCAGCGGCGCGCCCTTCTGCACCGCATCGAGCGGGGCGCGCGCATGCAGCCGTTCCACGAATCCCGCCGCCCGCGCCTGCAGTTGCACGACCGCGCGCTCGTTCCAGGCGACGGTGCCGACCGCATCAAAGCGCCGCTCGAGCGCGCCACGCACCGCTTCGGCCGTGCGCACGCCCAGGTTCTGCACCACCCGCGGGTTGATCACCACGGTGCCCTCCGCGTCGGCCGCTTCCGCGTACTTGGGCACAAGCTGCATGTCCATGAAAGGCGATTTCCCGGGCTTGTCGAACTTTCGCTGCGGGTACATCGGGTCGAACCAGTACAGCACGCGCTTTTCGGTATCGCCCGCGCCGGAGGCGCGCGCGGCGTCCTGCGCCGGCTGCGCGCCGGAGTGCGTTTCTGCCATGCCGTACTGCGCGACGCGGTAGCCGCCGTAGGCGCCGGCGGCAAGCGCGAGCACGATGACGAGGCCGAGCGTGATCTTGTTCATTGTTCGCCTTCCACGGGAAAGAGGTAGCCGAGATTCGCCCAGGCGCGGCCGCGCTCGGCGAGCGCCTGTATCAGTTCGATTTCGGCTTCGGTCACCGCGCCCTCGGCCTCCAGCACCGGCGCAAGCTCGCCGCGCGCACCGCGAAACGCGGCCGCTGCTGCCGCCGCGCGCTCGCGCGCGAGCGGCAGCAGCGCACGCTCGAAGCGCTCGATGCGCCGCGAGGCCGATTCGAAGTCCGCGAGCCAGCCACGCAGCTCGGCCTCGCGCACGCGTCTTTCGTCTTCGCGCTGCGCGCGCACCTGCTCCAGCTCGGCAAGGCGCGAAGCGACGTCCCGGTCCTGGCGGCGCCCCGTCTGCCAGGGCAGCTCGAACGTCGCCATCACGGTGATCATGTTGTCGAACGAAGGCCGGCGCTGCGCGTAGCCCAGTTCGAGCGCCCAGTCCGACTTGCGTGCGCTTCGCGCGAGCTCGACCTCGGCCCGCGCCAGCGCTTCGCGCTCCTCGACCGTGCGCAGCGCCGGATGCCGCTCGAGGCGCTCCAGCAGGCGCTCCTGCGCATGCAGGAGCTGCCCGGTGTCGGGCGCCGGTGCGAGCTCGCGCCGCGCTGCCGCGCCGATCAACACGCTCAGCGCGAGGCGCGAGCGCTCGACTTGCCGCTCCTGCTCTATTACGCGCACGCTTGCACCTTCGAGTGCCTGCCGCAGCATGAAACTGTCCGCCGCGTTCTGGCGGCCGCGCGAAATCGCCGCCGACACCGCGTCCGCCTGCAGCCGGAACTGGCGTACCCGTCGTTCGAGCGCCTCGCGCACGCGTTCGGCGTAATGCACGTCAAGCCAGGCGGTCGCGATTTCGCGCTGCAGCGCCGAGCGCTGCGCCTGCACGTTCGCGCCTTCGAGTTCGTGCATCCGTGTCGCGCGGACGTCGCGTGCGGCGCGCTTGTCGGCATTCGGAAATTCCTGCATCAGGCCGACGCTGCGCATGGTCATGAAATCGCGGTCGTATCGCAGGCGGTCCTCGCCGGTCACCGGAAGGTTTTCCAGACCGAGGCGCAGCTTCGGGTCGGGCAGCTCCGCGGCGCGGCCGACCTGCGCGGCGGCGGCGTCCGCCGCGAAGCGCTGGGCGCTGAGTCTCGGGGATTGGGTTTCCGCCGTGCGCAATGCCTCCTGCAGTGACAAGGGCTGGGCCTGCGCCGGCGCGGCGGCGAGCACGGCGGCGAGGGTTAGTACACCAAACGAATTCATCCTGTTCTCCTGGCGACGAAGCGGGTCGCGGCCCATGCCGCAACCTGTAGGGCGAAGCGTCGTGCGGCCGCCTTTCGCGGCGGCCGGGAGAATCAGACCTGGAAGGAGTGCTGCAGGATGCGCGGCGGCGGCGTGCCGGGCGGCGGGACGCGAAGACCCGTGTCTCTGGCTGCATCGCAGGGCCCCGGCGCCACATGCAGGACGGGTCCATTGGCGGCTGCGCAAACCGTCATGGCAGCGCCGGCAATCTGCAGATCCGCCGTGCAATGCGCGACGCAGCGATTCTCGTTTAACGGTCCGAACGCAGTCACGGACGTCGCGTGAAAGTCGCACGGCTCACCGCCTTTGTCAGCCACGACTTCGACGAGAGTGCCGCGCTCCATCTGGCAGGCGGCGAGCGATACGCTGGCGTGCGCATATGCGAGCACACCCAGCAGCATCGCCGCAGTCCAGCGTCTCAGGGAGCGATTCAGGATCACAAACAGGACGCCATTGTAGTGCGGGCGGGAGCCTGCCGGCGCTTCATTTCGTGCGCCTGTCGCGCATCATCTGCGCGCGCGCGGCAAGTATTTCGCTTGCCTTCCAGTGCGACTTGATGAAAGCCAGGGCCGACCAGATCTCGTCGTCGGAAAGCGTGCCGGCGTAGGCCGGCATGTCGGAGCCGTAGTCCTTGGGTGCGTACGGCGGCACCAGGCCGTTCTTGGTGATGGCAAAGAGCACCTCGTCCGGATGGTGCCAGGTGTGTCCGGACTCATCGTGCGGCGGTGCCGGCAGGCGGCCGCTCGGCAGGCGCCGGCGCCATTCCGGCTGCCCCTCAAGCTGCGTCCCGTGGCACGCGGCGCAGTGCTGGGCATAGACAATGGCGCCGCGCGCGATCCATTCGGCGCCGTCGGGTATTGCGCGCAGATCGCTTCCTGGCGCCGGCGCCTGGTCGCATCCGGCGATGATCCCTGCGACCAGGATCGTCATCATTGGGCCGCGCGCCTTTCGCACTTCCATCGCTTCAGGTGACGCGGATGCAGGTCATCATGCCGCTCGCCTGGTGCTCGAGCACGTGGCAGTGCAACATCCAGTCGCCCGGATTGTCGGCGACGAACGCGATCTCCACGCGCTCGCGCGGGTCGAGCATTACCGTGTCGAGCCACTCGCGGTGGCGCGTCGGCGCGCCGTTTCGCGTGAGGACGCGAAACGAGTGCCCGTGCAAGTGGGTCGGGTGATGCCATTGCGTATCATTGACGAGACGTAGGACGCAACTGCGGCCCTTGCGCAGCACGAGCAGCGGCTCGAATGGCAGGCCGTCATCGCCGCAGCCGTTCGCGACGCCGTTCACCGCCCAGGCCATGCCGCGCTGCAGGCCGCGCATGTCGCCCATCATGCCGCCGGTGAACACGATGTCGTGACGCTCGGCGGCGCGCAGATCCGGTTCGGCCAGCGGATTGTTCGCGAGGCGCGGCGGGTCGCCCGCGCGCGTGCGTAACGGCGCCTCGTCGCCGTACTCCAGATCCACGAGGTCGTACGGCCGCCGCTGGTAGAAGCCGTCGTGCACGGCGTGGCGGCTGCCGGGCGCGGCCACCATGTCGAGGATCAGGTCGGCGCGCATTGCGGGGCCCAGGACTACGGCACCACCTTCCGGCTGGTGCGGCTCGACGGGCTGGCCGTCCAGGGCAATCACCCAGGGGCGGTGACCGCGAAACTCGAGCGCGAACACGCGCGCCGGCGCCGCATTGATCAAGCGCAGCCGGATGCGCTCTCCCGCGCGCACGCGGAAGGTCTCGGGCATCCGGCCATTGAGCGTCACCGTGTTGCCGATGCGCCCGGCGTGGCTGACATCCATGAAGCTGCCGAAGCCGTCGCGGATCGAGGCGTCGGCGTTCAGGCGATAGTCGGCCAGCACCCAGAGCACGTCGCGGTCGACTTCAGGTGGCGCGCGCTCCGCCACGATGAGCGCGCCGGCGAGGCCGCGGCCGACCTGCTCGTAGCTGCGCTGGTGCGGATGATAGAAGAAGGTGCCTGCGTCCGGCAGCGCGAATTCGTAGGTGAAACTCGCGCCCGGCTCGATGGGGCGCTGCGTGATGTAGGGCACGCCGTCCATCGCGTTGGGCAGGCGAATCCCGTGCCAATGCACCGTGGTGGCTTCATCCAGCGTGTTTTCCACGTGCACGCGCAGCCGGTCGCCCTGGCGCGCGCGCAGCACCGGCCCGGGCACCGAGCCGTTGTAGGCCCAGACCCCGGTGGCCGGGTACTTGTCCGGCACGAGCTGCACATCCTTCGCGGCCGCCACGAGGCGCGCCTGCACGAGCGCCGGCTCGGGTGCGCCTTGGGCGCTGCCGCGAACGGGAAGAAGCGGTAGCGCCGTGAGGCCGGCAAGGCCGGCGAGAAAGCGGCGCCGCGCGCGCGGCGAACGGGAGGCGAAATCGTGCAAGAGGCGGCGCCCTACACCCCTGCGGGCGACGCGGAATACCCGGCCTCGGTGATCGCCTTGCCCAGAACGTCGGCGGTACTGCGGCCCGCTACGCGCACCCGACCCCTGCCGAGATCGACCTCGACTTCCGCCTCTGGGTCGACCGCCTTGACGGCCCGCGTCACCGCGCTCACGCAGTGACCGCAGGTCATGCCTTCTACGCGCAGCTCGATCATGGAAGTGCTCCTCTGTGGCGTTGACGGATAGACTGCGGCGGAGTTTGCGCCTTCCTATAATGGTAAGGTCAAGCGCCTGCGCTGGGGGCACGGACGAGCTTGACCTTCCTACGATTGGAACCTTCAGGCTGCAGCCTCGGTCTCAATGAGGAGAAAGCCATCATGTCTGTTTCGATCACCGCGGTGTCCGCCGAGGCCGCGCAAGATCCTGCGAGCCAACCGGTCCGCCTGCCCGTCGCGGGCATGACCTGCGCCAGCTGCGTGGGGCGGGTCGAGCGCGCCCTGCAGAAGGTACCCGGCGTGCGCGCCGTGTCGGTCAACCTGGCCACCGAGACGGCGACCGTCGAACTTGATTCACCGGTTACGGTCGAAGCGCTCGCCGCGGCGGTAGTCCAGGCGGGCTACGAAGTCGGCCACCAGGAATTCGACCTGGCAATTCGCGGCATGACCTGCGCGAGCTGCGTGACGCGGGTGGAGAAGGCGCTCGCCAAGGCGCCGGGCGTACTGCAGGCGACGGTCAATCTCGCAACCGAGCGTGCACGCGTGAAGGCGGTCGCCGGCACCGGCATCGACGTGCTGCGCAAAGCAGTCGAAGCGGCTGGCTACGAGACGGATTCCGCTGGGCTCGAGGCAGTCGGCGCGGCTCCGGCCGCGCGCGGCCTGCCCGACTGGTGGCCGGTCGCCGTCTCGGCGCTGCTCACGCTGCCGCTTGTCGTGCCGATGGCGGGGCTCGCGTTCGGCGCGCACTGGTCGATCCCGGGCTGGCTGCAGCTCGCGCTGGCGACACCGGTTCAGTTCTGGCTCGGCGCGCGCTTCTATCGCGCGGGCTGGAAGGCCGCAAAGGCGCTAACCGGGAACATGGACCTATTGGTGGCGCTCGGCACCAGCGCGGCGTACGGCCTGTCGGTGTACCACCTGCTCGCCGGCCAAGGCGGGATTCACGACCTGTACTTCGAGACCGCGGCGGCGTTGATCACGTTCATCCTGCTCGGCAAATGGCTCGAGGCACGCGCCAAGCGCCAGACCACCGAAGCGATTCGCGCGCTGAACGCCCTGCGGCCCGATCGGGCCCTGGTGCGTCGCGACGGCAGGGACATCGAAGTGCCGCTCGCCGCCGTCGCGGTGGGCGATCTCGTCGTCGTGCGCCCCGGCGAGCGCGTGCCGGTGGACGGCGAGATCCGCGAAGGCCGCAGCCACGTAGATGAGTCGCTGATCACCGGCGAGAGCCTGCCGGTCGCCAAAGCCGTGGGCGATCGGGTGACCGGCGCTTCGATCAATGCCGACGGCCTGCTGCTGGTGGAAACGCGCGCCGTCGGCGCGGAGTCCACCCTTGCGCGCATCATCCGGCTGGTCGAAAACGCGCAGGCGGCGAAGGCGCCGATCCAGCGCCTCGTCGACAAGGTGAGCGCCGTGTTCGTGCCGATCGTGCTGGCGATCGCGCTCGTCACGCTGCTCGCCTGGGGCCTCGCGACGGGAAACTGGACCTCCGCCGTGCTCTACGCGGTCGCCGTCATGGTGATCGCCTGCCCCTGCGCGCTGGGCCTCGCGACGCCCACCGCGATCATGGCGGGCACCGGGGTCGCGGCGCGCCACGGCGTGCTCATCAAGGACGCCGAAGCATTGGAGATCGCGCACTCCGTCACCACCGTCGCGTTCGACAAGACCGGCACGCTCACCGAGGGCCGGCCGCAACTGCTTGCAGCGGAGCCGGTGGGCGGCGATCGGGCGGAGCTCCTGCGGCTCGCTGCCGCCTTGCAGCAGGGCAGCCAGCATCCGCTCGCTCGCGCGGTGACGGAGCAAGCCGCGGCCGAAGGTGTTTCCCCGCCCGCAGCGAGCGACGCGAAAGCGCTGCCCGGCCGTGGCGTGCAGGCCATGGTGGAAGGCCGCACGTTCTATCTGGGCAGTTCGCGCCTGATGCAGGAGCTCGGGATCGATACGACGGCACTCCGCCCGCGCGAGCAGGCGCTCTCGCGGGAAGGGCGGTCGATCTCGTGGCTTGCCGCGGAGGTCGACGGCGCGCACAGCCTTCTGGGACTGCTCGCGTTCGGCGACGCGGTGAAGGCGGGCGCGCGCGAGGCGATCGCCGCCCTGCACGCCCAAGGCGTAAAGACCGTGCTGCTGAGCGGCGACAACCGCGGCAGCGCGGAGGCCGCGGGCCGGGCCCTGGGCATCGACGAAGTCTGGGCGGAAGTGCTGCCTGCGGACAAGGCGCAGACCGTGGCCGCGCTGCGCGGCAAGGGGAAGGTGATCGCGATGGTGGGCGACGGCATCAACGATGCGCCGGCGCTCGCCGCGGCCGACGTCGGCATCGCCATGGCGACCGGCACCGACGTCGCGATGCACACCGCGGGCATCACGCTGATGCGCGGTGACCCTTTGCTGGTGGCCGACGCGATCAGCATCTCGCGTCTCACCTACCGCAAGATCCGCCAGAACCTGTTCTGGGCGTTCTTCTACAACGTGGTCGGCATTCCGCTAGCCGCGTTCGGGTTCCTGAATCCGATCATCGCGGGCGCGGCGATGGCCTTCAGCAGCGTGAGCGTGGTCACCAACGCGCTGCTGCTGCGGCGCTGGCGCGGAACCGGAGGTTAGTCATGGACATGATGCAGATGAATATCGGCGAGGCGGCCCGGCACTCGGGCGTGACGGCGAAGATGATCCGCCACTACGAGGGCATCGGGCTCATCCCGAAGGCGACGCGGACCTTTTCGGGCTACCGCACCTACTCGGCCAACGACGTGCATACCCTGCGCTTCGTGCGCCAGGCGCGCAACCTCGGCTTCTCGATCAAGCAGATCGAGCAGCTGCTGGGCCTGTGGCGCAACCAGCGCCGGCCGAGCAGCAAGGTGAAGGCGCTGGCGCTGGCGCACATCGGGGAGCTCGATGCGCGCATCACCGAGCTGCAGGCGATGAAGCGCACATTGCAGGATCTCGCCGCGCATTGCCACGGCGACGAGCGGCCCGAGTGCCCGATCCTCGAAGGCCTCGCCGCGCCGCCCCGGCATTGACTACAGGGCTGCGAGCACGCGCTCCAGCCGCTTGCGCACCTCGGTCGCAATCGCCTCGATCTCCGGCCGCTCCACGAGCTGCAGCACCGAATGCGGGTCCATGATGTCGATGTGCGTCTTGCCCTTTTCTTCGCGTACCACGACGTTACAGGGCAGGAGCGCCCCGATCTGCGGCTCGAATTCGATCGCCTTGTGCGCGAACTGCGGATTGCAGGCGCCGAGGATGCGGTAGGGCGGCATGTCGAGACCGAGCTTCTTCTTCAGCGTCGCTGCGACATCGATCTCCGTCAGCACGCCGAAGCCCTCCTTGGAGAGCGCCTCGGTGACGCGGGAAATGGCCTCGTCGAATCCGAGGCCGACGGTCTTGCCGAAGACGTACTTGGCGGTGGTAGCAGATGACATGGTGTCTCCCTAGAGTGATGTGCGCCGCAGGCGCAGCGCGTTGGTAACCACGGACAGCGAGCTCGCCGCCATCGCCGCACCGGCGATGATGGGCGAGAGTAGCAGCCCGAAGGCGGGGTAGAGCACGCCGGCGGCGATGGGAATGCCGAGCGCGTTGTAGCCGAAAGCGAATACCAGGTTCTGGCGGATGTTGCGCATGGTGGCGCGCGAGAGGGCCGCGGCGCGTGCGATGCCGCGCAAATCGCCCTTCACCAGCGTTACCCCCGCGCTTTCCATCGCAACGTCGGTACCGGTGCCCATGGCGATGCCGACGTCGGCCTGCGCGAGCGCGGGCGCGTCGTTGATGCCGTCGCCCGCCATGGCGACCTTGCGCCCCTCGGACTGCAGGCGCTTCACTTCTCTCGCCTTGTTCTCGGGCAAGACCTCCCCCACCGCCTCGTCGATGCCGAGTTGGCGCGCGACCACGGCGGCGGTGCGCTTGGAGTCGCCGGTCAGCATGACGATGCGCACGCCGCGCTTCTTCAGTGCCGCGATCGCCTCGGGCGTGCTCTCCTTGATCGGATCGGCCACCGCGGCGATGCCGTAGGTGCGGCCCTCCACGGCGAAAAAGACGACCGTCTTCGCTTCGCCGCGCCACTTCTCGGCGCGCTCTTCCCAGGCGCCGGTATCCGCACCGCGCTGCTGCAGGAAGGCGCGCGAGCCGACGAGCACCTTGCGATCACGAATGCGAGCCTCTACCCCCATGCCGTTCACCGCGTCGAAGCCTTCGGCGCGCGCCGGGGCAATGCCACGCGATTTCGCCCCTTCGACGATGGCGGTGGCGATGGGGTGCTCGGAGAGCTGCTCGACGCCGGCGATGAGCGCCAGCGCCTCGGCTTCGTCCATGCCTTCGCAGGCGAAATCGGTGAGCGCGGGCTTGCCGAGCGTCAGCGTGCCGGTCTTGTCCACGACCACCGTGTCGATCTTGCGCATGTGCTCGATGGCTTCGGAGTTGCGAAACAGGATCCCCATGCCCGCGCCGCGCCCCATCGCCACGGTCATCGAGATCGGGGTAGCGAGCCCGACAGCGCACGGGCAGGCGATGATCAGAACGGCCACGGAATTGAGGAGCGCGTACGTCAGCGCGGGCTCGGGGCCGAAGGACCACCACACCACTGCGGTAAAGACAGCGATCACCACCACCGTCTGCACGAAGTAGGCGGCGATGAGGTCCGCGAGTCTCTGAATTGGCGCCTTCGTGCGCTGCGCCTCCGCCACCATGTGCACGATGCGCGACAGCAGCGTCTCGGCGCCGACGCGCTCGGCGCGCATGACGAGCGAGCCGCTGCCGTTCACCGTCGCGCCGGTGACCCGGTCG
>JAOUGZ010000489.1 GCA_029865405.1 Betaproteobacteria bacterium | reverse complement strand
ACCTCGCCAACATCGCGCATACGTCGGCGCGCGCAGCCGATCTGCAGCGCGTGAACGTCGAGGGCACGGTCGCGCAGGCGCGCGCCGCGCTTGCGGCCGGCGCGCGGCGCTTCGTCTACCTCAGCTCGATCAAGGCGGCGCAGCCGCTCGACGCCTACGGCCGCGCCAAGTCCGTCGCCGAGCAGGCGCTCCTTCGGCTCGCCGGGCTCGAAGCGGTGATCCTGCGCCCGCCGCTCGTCTACGGCCCGCGCGTGAAGGCCAACTTTCTCGCCCTGATGCGCGCCATCGATCGCGGCTGGCCGTTGCCGCTGGCGAGCGTGCGCAGCCGCCGCAGCCTGATCTATGTCGGCAACCTCGCCGATGCGATCGATCGCTGCCTGCAGGGTCCCGCGCAAGGCAGGACCTACGCCGTCAGCGACGGTGCGCCGATCGCCACGCCCGACCTTTGCCGCGCGCTTGGCCGCGCGCTCGGCCGCCCGGCACGGCTGTTCCCGTTTCCGCCCGCGCTGCTGCGACGTCTGCCGGGTCTTGCGCGACTCGCCGAGCCGCTGGAGGTGCACGATCGCGCGATCCGCGAAGAACTCGGCTGGCATCCCCCCGTCACGTTCGAGGAAGGCCTGCGCCTCACCGCGCAGTGGTACCGCGCGCAAGGCGGCTAGAATGCGCGCCATGTCCGCGCTGGCGCCGATCGCTGCGTTTCTCGTCGCGCTGCTCGCCGCGCGGCTGCTGCTCACGCCCGCGGGCCGGCGCATCGCGCTCGATGCGCCGAACGAGCGCTCGCTGCACGCGCAGCCCGTGCCGCGCACCGGCGGCATCGCCATCGCCGCCGGCGTGGGCGCCGCCTGCGCGATTTCGTGGCCCGGACTCCCCGTGATCCTCGCCGCCGCCGCGGTGCTCGCCGCGGCATCGTTTGCGGACGACGTGCTTGGTCTCACGACGCTGGTGCGCCTTGCCCTGCATCTCGGGGCGGCCGCCGCGGTTCTCGCCGTCGACCTGGAAGTCAGCGCGCCGCTGCTCTTCGTCGTCTTCGCGCTTGCCCTCGCCTGGACGGCGAACCTCTACAACTTCATGGACGGCGCGGACGGGCTCGCCGGCGGCATGGCGGTGTTCGGCTTCGGCGCCTACGCGCTCGCGGCCCATCTGTTCGGCGCGCAGACGCTCGCGGCGCTGTGCGCTTCGCTCGCCGCCGCGGCGGGCGCGTTCCTCGTCTTCAACTGGCACCCGGCGCGCCTGTTCATGGGCGACGTCGGCTCGGTGCCGCTCGGCTTTCTTGCCGGCGCGCTCGGGCTGCAGGGCTGGGCCA
Organism: Betaproteobacteria bacterium; assembly: GCA_029865405.1. The sequence goes on along the minus strand of JAOUGZ010000489.1, from coordinate 1,852 downwards.
TCGGCGCCTGGCCGCTCTGGTTCCCGCTGCTCGTGTTCGCGCCTTTCATGTGCGACGCGACGCTCACGCTGATCAAGCGCCTGCTGCGCCGCGAGCGCGTCTGGCAGGCGCACCGCGAGCACTACTACCAGCGGCTCGTGCGCATGGGGTTCGGCCACCGCGGCGCGGCCTTCGTGGAGTACGCGGCGATGGCCGCGTGCGCGTCGCTCGCCCTTCTCGTGATGCGCGAGACCGCTGTGGTGCAGGGCATCGCGCTTGCCTTCGCCGCGGTTGCGCTTGCCGGCGTCGCCGTGTGGATCGACGCACGCTGGGCGCGCTTCCTTCGCGCCGCGGAAGGCGTGGCGCGATGACCACCGGCCGCCAGTATCTCGTGCGCTCGTCGCTGGCGTTCGCGCATGACGTGGTCGCCGCGGGCATCGCCTGGCTCGCCGCCTTCTGGCTGCGCTTCGAGCTGCAGCTGCCGCCGCCCGAGTTCGGGGAAGTCGCCCTGAACACGCTGCCCGCCGTGCTGGCGGTGCATGCGGTGGCGTTTTGGGCGCTCGGCCTGTACCGGGGATTGTGGCGCTACGCGAGCCTGCCCGACCTGCAGCGCATCCTGCTGGCGGTGGCGGTGGCGGCGCTCGCCGTGCCGGCGCTGTTCACGCTGGCGGCGCTCGCGACGCCCGTTCCACGCTCGGTGTACCTGCTCATGCCCGTGCTGCTGATCGGCGCCATGTGCGGCAGCCGGCTTCTGTATCGCGCGTGGAAGGAGCGCACGCTGATCGGCATGGTGCGCCACCCGCAGGCGAGCCCGGTGCTGGTGCTGGGCGCGGGTTCGGCGGCCTCGAGCCTCCTGCGCGATCTCGCCAACAGCAGCCAGTGGCGCGTGGTGGGGCTGCTCGACGACGACGCCGGCAAGCGCGGCAGCGCCATCCAAGGGGTGAAGATCCAGGGTGCGCTGTCCGACATCGGCGCCTGGGCGGCGCGCTTCGGCGTCACGCAGGCCATCATCGCCATGCCGGGCGCGACGCACACGCAGCGCAAGCGCGCCGTCGATCTGTGCGTCGCGGCGGGGCTGGAGGTGATGACCGTGCCGTCCTACGCCGACCTCGTCTCGGGCCGGGTGAGCGTGTCGGCGCTGAGAAACGTCGAGCTCGACGACCTGCTCGGCCGGGATCCGGTAGCGCTCGACGATGCCGGCCTGCGCGGCCTGATCGAAGGCAAGTGCGTGCTGGTGACGGGGGCGGGCGGCTCGATCGGCGCCGAGCTGTGCCGCCAAGCCGCGCGCTACGCGCCGTCGCACCTCGTCCTGTTCGAAGTCTCGGAATTCGCCCTTTACGCCATCGAGCAGGAGTTCCGCGACCGCTATCCGCATGTCGCGGTCGCCGCCATGATCGGCGACGCCAGATCCGAGCCGCGTGTGCGCGAGGCGTTCGCGCAATTCCGGCCGCAGATCGTGTTTCATGCCGCCGCCTACAAGCACGTGCCGCTGATGGAGGGCGAGAACGCCTTCCAGGCGGTCACCAACAACGTGCTCTCGACGGTGGTGACGGCGCGCGCCGCGCAGGCGGCGGGCGCGCTCAAGTTCGTGCTCGTGTCCACCGATAAGGCGGTCAATCCCACCAACGTCATGGGTGCGTCCAAACGCCTTGCGGAGCTCGCTTGCCAGGCGCTCGCGGGCGCCGGCAAGACGCAATTCGTGACGGTGCGTTTCGGCAACGTGCTCGGCTCCACCGGCAGCGTCATTCCGCGCTTTCGCGAGCAGATCGCGCGCGGCGGGCCGGTGACGGTGACGCATCCGGAGATTCAGCGCTACTTCATGTCGATTCCCGAGGCGGCGCAGCTCGTGCTGCAGGCCGCGCTGATGGGCAAG
>JAOUGZ010000488.1 GCA_029865405.1 Betaproteobacteria bacterium | reverse complement strand
ACCACCACCAGGTCATCGGGCAGGCCGTAGACCGGCTGCGTGAAGCGCGCGCTGCGGCTGCGGCTGCCGTCGAGCACCGGCTCGTAGTAGCCCGTGACGAGGCCTTCGCGCGCGCCCTCCGGCGCGATGATGGCGTAGGCGGCGAACGCGCGCTCGTAGAAGGCGCGCGCCGCGGCCTCGTCTCCCGCTGGCAGAGCCCGCGCGGCCTCGCAGGCGTCTTGCATGGCGTGGCCGGGCGTCACGCGCGCGCAGCCGGCCGCGAATGCCCGCAGACTCGCGGCGAGCGGCGCCGTGCCCCAGCCCGGCAGCGCGGCGAATTCCACGGGCTCGTAGCGCGCGTCGATCGCGGGCTTGGGCGGCGGGCAGGGGCAGGACGGCGGCAGCTGCGCGCAGCCCGCGGCCAGTAGAATCGCCACCGACCATGACGCGGCGCGCAAACCCATGTGGGTGGTGATCCTCGAAATGCTGGCGGCGCTGGCGCTGCTCGTGCTCATCGTCTGGTGGACCTGGCCGCGGAAGACCAAAGACGACGAATGACGCTCAGTGCAGCACCCGCGGCACCGACAGCGTGAATTCGGGAATCGGCGCGTCGAAGCGCGTGCCGTCCTCGGCCACCATCTGGTAGGCGCCGCGCATGGTGCCGACCGGCGTGGCGATCGCCGTGCCGCTGGTGTACTCGAAGCTCTCGCCGGGCTTGAGCATCGGCTGCGCGCCGACCACGCCCAGCCCGCGCACCTCCTGCACCAGGCCCTGCGCGTCGGTGATGATCCAGTGCCGGCTGATGAGCTGCGCGGCGACGCTGCCCGCGTTGCGGATGGTGATGGTGTAGGCGAAGACGTAGCGGCCGGCGTTCTCGTCGGACTGCTCCACGAGATACTGCGTGGCCGCGCCCACGGTGACGTCGTAACGCTTCTCCTGACCCATGCGCGCATTGTAAACTCGCGCCGCCATGTCGTTTCGCATCGCACCGAGCATCCTGTCGGCGGATTTCGCCAGGCTGGGCGAAGAAGTGCGCGCCGTGGAGGCCGCCGGCGCCGACCTCCTGCATTTCGACGTCATGGACAACCACTACGTGCCCAACCTCACGGTCGGGCCGCTGGTGTGCGCGGCGCTGAAGCCCCATGTGCGCATGCCGATCGACGTGCACCTGATGGTGAAGCCCGTGGACCGGATCATCCCGGAGTTCGCCAGGGCCGGGGCGAGCATCATCAGCTTTCACCCGGAAGCCTCCGATCACGTCGACCGCACCATCGGCCTCATCAAGGAAGCGGGCTGCCGGGCGGGCCTCGTGCTCAACCCGGCGACGCCGCTCGCCTGCCTCGACCATACGCTCGAGCAGCTCGACCTGGTGCTCCTCATGTCGGTCAATCCGGGCTTTGGCGGCCAGGCGTTCATCCGCGCCGTGCTGCCGAAGATCGCCGAGGTGCGCCGGCGCATCGAGCGGCTCGGGCGCGAGGTCTGGCTGGAGGTGGACGGCGGCGTGAAGGTGGACAACATCGCCGAGATCGCGGCGGCGGGCGCGGATACCTTCGTCGCCGGCTCCGCCATTTTCGGCTCGAAGGACTATGCCGCGACCGTGCGCGAGATGCGCCGGCGCATCGACGCTGGTATAGTCCACTCGCCGTGACCCACGCCGCCTCTCTCCGCTGGCAATCCTGGCGCCCCTGGCGCCGCTAGCACCCCACGCGTCCCGCGCGGCTCGGCGACGCGTCAGCCCCGAGGCCGCACGGCAGTTCCCCTAAAGCAATTGCAGCGGAGAGATTCATGACCGAGCTCGAGTTCCAGCGGCTCGCGCAACAGGGCTTTACCCGCATCCCGGTGATCGCCGAGTCGCGCGCCGATCTCTATACGCCGCTCGCCGTCTACCTGAAGCTCGCCGGCGGGCCCTACAGCTACCTGCTCGAATCCGTGGTCGGCGGCGAGCGCTTCGGGCGCTATTCGTTCATCGGCCTCGCCTGCGCCGAGCGCATCGAGGCGCGCGGCACGCACGTGCGGCGCCTGCTGCGCGATGCGCGCGGCGCGGACGTGTGCCTCGAGGAGGCGGACGGCGATCCGCTCGAATTCGTGCGCGCCTACCTCAAGCGCCACCGCGTCGCGCCGGCGCCGGGCGCGCTGAAATTCCCCGGAGGCCTGGCGGGCTATTTCGGATTCGAGTGCGTACGCCACATCGAGCCGCGCGCGCTGGGCGCCGCCAAGCCCGATGCGCTCGGCACGCCCGACATGCTGCTGCTGGTCTCCGACGAGCTGGCCGTCGTGGACAACGTGATGGGCAAGCTGCATCTCGTCGTGTACGCCGATGCGCGCCAGCCCGGGGCGTGGCGCGCCGCCGGCGAGCGGCTCGAGCGCCTGCGTGCACGGCTCGCCGTGCCACTGCCCGAGCACGTGGTGCTGGCGCAGCCGCGCGCCGCGGGCGATGCCGCGCCGCTCAGCCGCTCGGTCACCGAAGCGCAGTTCCTCGCCGCCGTCAGGCGCGTCAAGGACTACATCTTCGCCGGCGACTGCATGCAGGTGCAGATCTCGCAGCGCACGACGCGAGATTTCCGCGCGCCGCCGATCGCGCTGTACCGCGCGCTGCGCGGGCTCAACCCGTCGCCCTACATGTTCTACTTCGATTTCGGCGATCACCACGTGATCGGCGCCTCGCCGGAGATCATGGTGCGCGTCGCGGGCGATCGCATCACCCTGCGCCCGATCGCCGGCACGCGGCCGCGCGGCGCCACCCCCGAAGACGATGCGCGCATCGCCGCGGAACTGCTCGCCGACCCCAAGGAGCGCGCCGAGCACGTGATGCTCATCGACCTCGGGCGCAACGACGTCGGCCGCGTCGCCGCCGTGGGCAGCGTGCAGGTCACGGAGAAGATGGTCGTGGAGCGCTATTCGCACGTGATGCACATCGTCTCCAACGTGGAAGGGCGGTGCGCGCCGGGCGTCGACGCCATCGACGTGTTCAAGGCGAGCTTTCCGGCCGGCACGGTCAGCGGCGCCCCCAAGGTGCGCGCGCTGCAGATCATCGACGAGCTCGAGCCCGTGAAGCGCGGCGTGTACAGCGGGGCCGTCGGCTACCTCGGGTTCAACGGCGACATGGACGTGGCGATCGCCATCCGCACGGCGGTGGTGAAGGACGGGAAGCTCCACGTGCAGGCGGCCGCGGGCGTGGT
>JAOUGZ010000487.1 GCA_029865405.1 Betaproteobacteria bacterium | reverse complement strand
AGGTGAACGGTTCGCCCATCACGCAGGCCGAGTTCGCCGAGGAGCTGCGTCGCCAGCAGGACCGGCTGCGCGCCGCGTTCGGGCCGAACATCGACATCGACGCGCTGGACACGACGGAGTCGCGGCAGGCCCTGCTCGACTCGCTGGTGTCGCAGCGCCTGCTCGCCGGCGCCGCGCTGCGCGGCGGCCTTCTGGTCAGCGACGAGGCGCTGCGCGACACCATCGCCGCCGTGCCCGCGTTCCAGGGCGAGGGTGGTTTCTCGCGCTCGACTTACGAAGCGCTGCTGCGCGCGCAGAACATGACCCCGCAGACCTTCGAGGCGCGCCTGCGCCACGACATGGCGCTGGCGCAGCTCACCGAAGCCATCCGCGGCAGCGCCATCGCCTCGCGCGCCGTCACCGAGCGGCTCGAGGGCATCCTGGCCGAGCGGCGCGAAGTGCAGGAAGCGCTCGTCGCCGCGCAGCCGTTCCTCGCACAGGTGAAAGTGGGCGACGCGCAGGTGCAGGCCTACTACGACGCCAATCCGGCCGAATTCCGCGTGCCCGAGCGCGTGCGCGCCGAATTCCTGGTGCTCTCCGCCGAGGCGCTTGGCCGCCGCGAGCCGCCGGCCGAGGCCGACCTGAAGGCCGCCTACGAGGCGCGCGCCAGCCAGTACCGCGTCGAAGAGCAGCGCCGCGCCAGCCACATCCTGGTGCAGACCGAGGACGAGGCCACGAAGCTCGCCGCCGAGGCGCGCAAGAGCCCTGCGCGCTTCGCCGAGCTGGCGAAGAAGCATTCGCAGGATCCCGGTTCCGCCGCCAGCGGCGGTGACCTCGGGTTCTTCGGCCGCGGCATGATGGTGCCGGTGTTCGAGCAGGCGGCGTTCGGCATGAAGGTGGGCGAGATCGGCGCGCCGGTGAAGAGCGAGTTCGGCTGGCATGTGATCCGCGTCACCGGCGTGCAGCCCGCCAAGGTGCGGCCCTTCGCCGAGGTGCGCGCCGAGCTGGCGGCGGAGCTCGCTCGGCAGCAGGGCGCGCGGCGCTTCGCCGAGGCCGCGGAGGCTTTCAGCAACATGGTCTACGAGCAGTCCGACAGCCTGAAGCCGGCGGCGGAGCGATTCGGCCTGGCCCCGCAGACGAGCGGCTGGATTGCGCGCACGACACCGTCGCCCGACGCGGGCGTGCTGGCCAATCCCAAGCTGCTGGGGGCGTTGTTCGCCGACGACGCGGTGAAGGCGCGGCGCAACACCGACGCGGTGGAAGTGGCGCCCAACGTCCTCGCGGCGGCGCGGGTCGTGGAGCACCAGCCGGCGACGCAGAAGAAGCTCGACGAGGTGCGTGCCGATATCGAGCGCCGGCTGCGCACGGACGAAGCAGTGCGCCTCGCGCAGCAGGCGGGCGAGGCGAAGCTCGCCGAGCTGCGCAAGGGCGGCGACGCGGGGCTCGCCTGGGGCGCCGCGAAGGCGGTGTCGCGGCGCAGCCCGCAGAGCGTGCCCGCGGGGGCCCTGCGCCAGATCCTCGCCGCCGATCCCGGCAAGCTGCCGGCCTATGCCGGCGCCGCGCACGGCGCCGAGGGCTACATGCTGTACCGGGTCACGCGGCTGCTCGAGCCGGAGCCGAAGACGGATGCGCAGAAGTCGGCGGAGCGCGCTCGCGCAGCGCAGCTCGCCGGCGCGCACCAGCTCGACGCCTACGTCGACAGCCTGCGCGCGCGCGCGGACATCGAAGTTCGCAAGGGCAGCCTGGAGAAGAAGCCTTAGCGCCCGCGGGTTAAAATCGCAGCAGAGCCGGAGGGTGGGCATGAAAGGGCAGGGCGCTGCGAGCGAGGACAGGGACTGCGACGTCGCCGTGATCGGCGGCGGGCCTGCGGGCTCGACCGCGGCGGCGCTGCTCGCCGAGCGCGGCTTTCGCGTCGCGCTGTTCGAGAAGTCGCGCCATCCGCGGTTTCACATCGGCGAGTCTCTGCTGCCAGCGAACCTGCCGCTGTTCGAGCGCCTGGGCGTGGCCGCGGAGGTGCGTGCCATCGGCATGCAGAAGCGCGGCGCCGAGCTGGTATCGCCCGGGCACGCGCAGTCGACGCGCCTTGCGTTCAGCGACGCCTGGGACAAGTCTCAGCCCTACGCCTACCAGGTGCGGCGCTCGGCGTTCGACGAGATCCTGTTCCGCAACGCCGCACGCAAGGGCGCGCTCGCACAGGAAGGCTGCCGCGTGCGCGGCGTGGAATTCGGCGCCGACGGCGGCGCCCGCCTGCAGGTGCGGCGCGAAGGCGGCGGCGAGGAGCTGTGGCGCGCGCGTTTCGTCGCCGACGCTTCCGGCCGCGACACCTTTCTCGGCAACCGATTCGGGGGAAAGCGGCGCAACGCGCGCCACAACAGCGCCGCGCTCTACGCGCACTTCCGCGGCGCGCGCCGCTGCGAGGGCGAGCGCGAGGGCGACATCGCCATCTTCTGGTTCGAGCACGGCTGGTTCTGGTTCATCCCGCTCGCCGACGGCGTCACCAGCGTCGGCGCCGTGGTCTGGCCGTACTACATGAAGTCCAGAGCGAAGCCGGTGAACGAGTTCCTGGCGCAGACGATCGCGCTCTGCCCGAAGCTCGTCGAGCGGCTCGAGGGCGCCGAGCGCGTGACCGACGCCGAGGCGACCGGCAATTACTCCTACGAATGCGACCGCACGCACGGCCCGGGCTACCTGTTGCTCGGCGACGCCTATGCGTTCATCGATCCGGTGTTCTCCACCGGCGTGATGCTGGCGATGACGAGCGCGGTGGACGGCGCGGACGCCATCGAGGCCTGCCTGCGCCGGCCGCGCGACGCGCGGCGCGCGCTGGCGCGCTTCGACCGGCGCACGCGGCACGGCCCGCGCGAGTTCTCGTGGTTCATCTACCGGGTCACCAGTCCGGCGATGCGCGAGCTGCTCATGGCCCCGCGCAACGTTCTGCGCGTGAGGGAGGCGCTGCTGTCGCTGCTCGCGGGCGACGTGTTCGCCCGCTCGCCCATCGGCCCGTCGCTGCTGGCGTTCAAGGGCCTGTACTACCTCGCTTCGCTTGCGCAACCCTGGATCGCGCTGCGCGCCTGGCGCCGGCGCCGCAGCAGCCTGCACGAAGCTGCCAATGCCGGCGCATGAGGGCGGTGGCGTGCCTGCTGGGCGCGCTGGCCGCGGGGCCGGTGACCGCCGGGGAGCTGCC